>JANYGM010000169.1 GCA_025362415.1 bacterium | reverse complement strand
CAATGCTTACACGCAAAGAAGCAGAAAATTTGACTAATTCTTTGGAAAAACTCAAAGAAAAAGATATGCACATCAAAACACTTAACCAAGCCATCAATAGAAAAGACTCTATGACTATTGCTCTTGTTACCACTCTAAAACGTGCCGTAGGAAGAGATGACAAAGATATTGAGATAAATGTAGAGAAAGGGGTAGTAATGGTTTCTATTTCTGATAAATTTTTGTTCACGACTGGAAGCTATGATATTAGCCCAAATGCAACAGAAGTTTTGAGAAAAGTAGCTCTTATTTTGCAAGATAGACCTGACTTTGAGGTACTTGTGGAAGGACATACAGACAATGTTCCTTACAAAAAAGGAGATTTGCTAGATAATTGGGATTTGAGTGTAAAACGCTCTACGGCACTTGTGAGAGTTTTGCATACAAAATTTAATATTGCGCCAGAACGCCTTATACCTGCAGGACGTGCGCATTATGTACCACTTGTTGCCAATGACACGCCAGAAAACCGTGCTAAAAACCGTAGAACTCGTATTATTATTATGCCAAAAATTGACCAATTTTATGGAATGATAGAACAAGGTATGAAAGAAGCAAAAAAATAAATAATCAAAAGTATAAAAAGCCTTTCCAAAGTTTGGAAAGGCTTTTCGTGGTGTTCAACTTTTTAACTTTAACTTTTAGAAGGGTGTAGGACAAGTTGTGTTGTTTACGACCCAAGACTGTAAGTAAATACAATTTTCTATGACAAAATACTTCACACTTCACACTTCAAAAAATCATTCTCCTACCATCACAAATGCTCCCAAAAAATACGGATTTTTCTGATACTAATATTTTTTTATGGTGTAGAAATTATTGATATTTAAAGTGCTGATAATCAGTAAATTGAAATTGTATCAAAATAGACAATGGGGCAAGCCCATTGCGTAAATACACTTTTTTTAGGCACTTTTTGAACAGTTTTTTTGAAGACCACAAAAAATATTAGTATCATAAAAAAATCAACAAAAAACACCGCATTCTTCTATTTTTTAATTATTTAGGTTTATCTTTGTGGGATAACCAAAAAATACTTCATACGCTTTATTCCCTTTGGGGGTTAGGGGGCTATTCACACTTCAAAAGATGCTTTCAGAAATAAAAAAACTTGCCAAACAATACGCCACAAGCATTATAGCCAACCGCAGACACTTGCACGCCAATCCAGAACTTTCGTATGAAGAATATGAAACAGCTAAATTTGTGGCACAAAAACTCAAAGAAATTGGTATCACCCCAACGGAAGGCGTAGCAAAAACTGGGCTTATTGCTATTATTGAAGGCAAAAATCCAACTTCAAAAGTAGTGGCTTTGCGTGCTGATATGGACGCTTTGCCCATTTTTGAGAAAAATAATGTTCCCTACAAGTCCACGAAAGAGGGCGTTATGCACGCCTGCGGACACGATGTCCATACAGCAAGCCTACTAGGAACAGCAGCTATTTTGCAACAACTCAAAAATACTTTTGAAGGTACTGTAAAGCTCATTTTTCAGCCAGGAGAAGAGAAAATACCTGGTGGTGCAAGCCTTATGATAAAAGATGGCGTTTTAGAAAATCCTAAACCAAATAATATACTCGGACAACACGTGATGCCACTTTTGCCTGTTGGGAAGATTGGTTTTAGGGAAGGAATGTATATGGCAAGTGCAGACGAAATTTATGTAACAATCACAGGGAAAGGCGGACACGGTGCTATGCCCGAGTTTTGTATTGACCCTGTTGTGATTATGGCGCATATTATTACGGCTCTCCAACAAATTGTGAGCAGGCACGCAAGCCCAAAAATTCCTTCTGTACTTACTTTTGGCAAGGTTTTGGCGCAAGGTGCAACAAATATTATTCCAAATGAAGTGTATTTAGAAGGTACTTTCCGTACTTTAGATGAGGATTGGCGCACACAAGCGCATATCAAAATGAAAAAAATGGCAGAAGGAATAGCAGAAGCTATGGGTGGACATTGTGATTTTGATATTCGTAGGGGTTATCCACACCTCAAAAACCACCCAGAAACTACTCTGAAAGCTAAAAATGCCGCTATTGCATATATGGGCGAGGAGAATGTAGTAGATTTGGATATTTGGATGGCAGCAGAAGATTTTGCCTATTATACCCAAACCGTTGATGCTTGTTTTTACCGTTTAGGTACTAGAAACGAAGAAAAAGGTATTATTTCAGGTGTGCATACCCCCACTTTTGATATTGATGAAAACGCCCTAGAAATAGGTGCAGGGCTTATGGCGTGGTTGGCTATCAGCGAGTTAGAAGCAAAGTAGGTTTATTATTTACCACATAGGCACATAAAAAAACATAGAATACATTTATTGTATTTCTATGTCTTCTATGTGCCTATGTGGTTGAAAAAAAGTGTTTTAATTAAAATTTCACTCTTCCAGTTACCCAATAAGTTGTTCTTTCCCAAGAAGGACTACCAGCAGAAGAGTCAGGACCACCCGCATTACTTGTCATAGGTGCTAAATTTTGCTCGTTAGAAAGGTTTTTTCCTGTCAATTGAAATTCAAAATTCTTACTAACATTATATCCCACTGCCATATTTAAAATAATTCCACCTTTTTCTTTTGCACCAGCAGGCGAGTACCATCCACCATAATAGATACTTGTCATACTCACAAAAAAATCTTCTGTAAACTTATATTGCGCATTTAGTTTAAACATACTTTGAGGAAACGCTTTGTAAGCTACTTTTTCACCATCTGCCGCCAGATACATACTCTCTGCCTTTATTGCTAGTTCTTTCTGCTCTTTTGATACTTGCGACACACCTGCATAAGAGTAACTAGCTTGTGTAGAAAATTTTTCTGTAATGTATTGTACTGTAAGTTCTGCCCCTAGTTGTGAGAAAGTTCCAGGCGTACTTTTAAAATACCAATAACCATTCCAATCTCCTGCAATATCAGTACCCACATCAGGGACTACAAACTTTTCACGTCGTTTGTAGATAACACCTACATCAATTACACTAGAAACTTGATTGTAATAGGTTACAAGGTTTATATTAAATTTTTTATTAGGCTTAAAAGTAGCTGCTAACTCAAAGCTATTTATACGCTCTGGCGCAATGCTACGTATGCTAGAGAGATTACCCGAGTTAGGAAGACTATCAACAATTGGTATATTAGCACCTCCTACCTGTCCATAATTATCAGCACGTAACATACCATCACGTCT
>JANYGM010000153.1 GCA_025362415.1 bacterium | reverse complement strand
TTATTGTTGTGTCGGCTGGAAATGATGGTAATAGTGCTAGTTGGAGCATTATTTCTGCGCCTGCAGACGTTTCTGGCGTGATTGCGGTAGGTGCTACGGAGGCTTACTCACGTATGAAGATGAATTATAGCAGTGAAGGTTCTGAAAATGTGCCATTTGTAAAGCCTGACGTGTCTTGTCAGTCTTTTTCTGGAACTTCGTTTGCTGCGCCCATTATTACGGGTTTTGTGGCGTGTCTGCTAGAAAAACAACCCAAACTAACAAATGATGCTATAAAAAATATTCTAAACAAATCATCTCATCTTTATCCATTTGCGAATACTTTTATTGGTTATGGCATTCCGCAGGCTGATATTGCGCTAAAAGTGTTAGAAAATCCAGATTTTGACCCAAAAAGAAGTAGCATTATTGAAGTTCAAAAAGATGCTAAAACAGGCGTACAGGCTGCCTTTGTAGAGATTACAGACTTGAAAACAGATAAAGTAATTCTATTTCACAAGAAAAATAAAACTGTTGCTTTCAAACAACTTTCTCAAAAGACAAAAGAAGGCAAAATAATCATCAAAAAGCCAAAAAAAGCTACCCACACAACAGTAGATGCAGGAAACAAGGTAATAGAAATTGTTTGGTAAGAAAGAGGTACGAGGTATGAAGTACGAGGTACGACCAAATTACGACTGCAAAAAGTGTATTGAGCGTTCCGTTTCTGTATTTATTACGTAAAACAAGTAAGATTATTTGTGCAATTCTTATTTTATTTAGATTATTTCTAAATAAAAGCATTTATGCAACTTTTTAGGTAAAAATTTACTCTTAGTAAAGTAAATTTAGTACAAAAAATATAAAAACAAATAGTCAAAATGAAAAAGAATACATTAAGCAATACATTTATTTCAGTAGTTTTATTGAATTTATTTATTAGTTTTTTTCTAATAAATAACAAAATTATTGCGCAAGATGTCAAACAAGGCAGTATTTCTGGTACTTTGCAAGAAGCCACAAATAGCGAGCCTGTGCCTTATGCTAATATTAGCCTTGTCAAAAGTGGCACAAATGAAATTATTTTATCTGCTGTAAGTACCGAAATTGGTAACTTTTTGCTTGCAAACGTACCCAATGGCAAATATGACCTCAAAATACAATTTATTGGTTTTGAAGATTATATCATCAAAAATATTATTATTGATGAAAATACTAAACAAAAAACGCTAGGGCAACTTCTCCTCAAAACAAGCGACACACTAGAAACGAAAGTAGTGGAAGTTACAGGACAAAAAGAAGTACAACGTGCAGAAATTGGCTCTCGTGTGTATAACGTAGGGCAAGATTTGGTAAATAAAGGTGGTACAGCAGTTGATATTTTGCAAAATATTCCTTCTGTGCAAGTTGATGAAAATAACGCTGTTACAATGCGTGGTTCTGGTAATCTTACAGTGCTTATTAACGGCAAACAGTCGGGCATTACGGGTGCGAGCAGGCAAGCAGTTTTGGACAAAATCCCTGCTAGCTCTATTGACCGTATAGAAATTATTACAAATCCTTCCGCCAAATATGATGCTGATGGTGGCGCAGGAATTATAAACATTATCCTAAAACAAAATCAAGAAGATGGAATGAATGGCTCTGTTGGTGCAAATATTGGAAATAATAACCGCCACAACGCTAATTTAGAACTTTCTTACAAGAAAAATAAGATAAATGTTTTTGGTAATATTAACTTTAATCAAAATGGGCGTATCAATAGGATTTCATTTTTGAGAAATAATTATGTTCCAACACTCACAATACCTAATTTTCAAGACCAATTACGTATAGCAGAAGGTATCAATAACAGTTTTACAGGAAACTTGGGCCTTGAATATGCTATCAACAAGAAAAATACTATTTCTTTTGAGGCAAATAGCAGCACCACAGCCAAAGATAGAGATGAAAATCTTAGAAATAACAATGAAGATATTAATAGAAATCTAAATGATTATTATATCAGAAATACGCTAGAAAGAGGGGACGAACTCAATTCTAATTACGCATTCAATTATGTAAGGAAACTTGCTAAACCTCGCCAAGAACTCAAATTTTATGCCTCACACGCACGAGCAGACGAAATGGAACGTAATAATTTTGACCAAACGGCTTATGATAAAAACGGTTTGCAAAGCCTCATTCCTACATTTTTGCAAAGAAACGCCAATAATACACTTAATCAGACAAGTATTTTTCAGTTAGATTATTCGCAACCTATCAAAAAAGATTTTAAAATAGATTTTGGTGCAAAATCTATCATTCGTCAGGTAAATTCTGATTTTTCTTTGGAAGATTTTGATAGAAACACTCAAAATTGGGTAAATAACACACAATTTTCTAATAAATTTGATTATTTGGAGCAAATTCACGCATTATATTCACAAGGTGGTGGAAAGTACAAAAAATGGGAATTTGATTTGGGAGTGCGTTTGGAACAAGCTTACACAACCTCAAAACTTGTCAATACAAATGAAACTTTTACAAATAATTATTTTAACATTTTTCCTAGTGCAGTTGTGGCACGCAAGATAAATGATAACCAAAAACTTCAAGTTTCTTACAGCAGACGTATCAACAGACCAGGTTTTGGACAATTAAATCCGTTTGCTAACATCAGTAATCCGCTTGTATTTCGTGGTGGAAACCCATTTTTGAAACCAGAATTTACAGATTCTTACGAACTTGGTTACATTAGAGATTGGGAAGAAACAAGTATTACGACCTCTGTTTTTTATAAGAAAAACACAAATGTTATTCAGCAAATTTTGGAAAACACTACACTGAACGGACAGCCTGCCAGCATTTATAGACCAAACAATATTAATTCTTCTCAAAATTTTGGGATAGAAATCATTGGTTCTCATAAAGTTAAGAAATGGTTGAGTTTGAATGCTAATTTTTCTTATTTTAGGTTGATTGTTGATGGAACAAATTTTAGCCCAGAAACAAGTAATAATTCATATAGTTGGAATACTCGTTTGATGATGAATTTTACGCTACCTCAAAACTGGAAAATACAAACAATGGTGTCATATAATGGTCCTACGGCTACTGCACAAGGAACAAGTAAAGATGTTTTTATGAGTAGCATTGGTATTAGTAAGCAAATCAATAAATTAACGCTTAATTTGCGTGTGGTGGATATTCCTCAAATACAACGCAGAGGCGGTATTGTGAATACAACACAATTTACACAAGATTTTGGTTTTAGAGGGAACACTCGTACCATACAGATAGGCGCAAACTACCGTTTTGGAGGAAATGAGAAAAAACGTACCAAAAAACGTGAAGAAGGC
Source organism: bacterium (assembly GCA_025362415.1). Taxonomy (GTDB): domain Bacteria; phylum Bacteroidota; class Bacteroidia; order Cytophagales; family Thermonemataceae; genus JANYGM01. The sequence goes on along the minus strand of JANYGM010000153.1, from coordinate 2,871 downwards.
GGTTTTGACGCAGGTGGAGGAGAATTTTAAGGTGAGTTGTGAATTAGATAACAATATTGATAAATTGTATTCTGAATTTCGTAGCCACTTGATTTATCAAGTGATGTTTTGGGACAAAACAAATGAGATAGTGTAATTACTTAGTACAAATTGCGTGGAATTTATTTATCAAAAAGAATACTTTGTAACGTGGTTTGTTCTCTACCATTTGTGTTGTCCCAAAACAGCGTTTTGATAAATCAAACGCCTACGTAAAAATTCACAAATTATCAATTTCGTTATCTAAGTTGCGTTATTCATTTTTTAGATAGCACATTTGAGAAAATTGTGTTTAAAGAAAATCCTAATGATATTGAAGCATAATATTACCAAAAATTTATACGCTATGCTATCTTACATTTTTTCTGCCACTATATAAATTACCATATCCCCAAACTTAAATGATGTTTTTGAGGTAGCATTATAGGTGGCAATAATATTTAGTCCGCATTGTTTTAAAAGTCGTTTGATTTCACTCAAAGTATAGATATAATGTTTGTAAATGTGGTCTTCTCTTTTATTATTCTTACTATAAAGAATATCTATGATGATACAACCTTCATCAACATCATAAGTATTATAGGTATTTTTTGTAATATCACCAATCAAATAACTATCACACATTGCCTGATGAACATCTTCTTTAAAAGAAGGCAATATACTTTCTGCCAACATTGTGTAATTGATGATAAATTTTGCACCTTTTTCAAGACTTGCTGAAACTTTTTCTATAAAAACTTTCATTTTATCAAAACCAAAATATCCAAAACTATCACCCATACAAATAGCACCTGAAAAAGTTTGGTTAAGATTTACAGTAAGAATATCAGCCTGAATTGTATTGATAGGTAATTTGTTGAGCTTTATTTTTTCGGAAAGTGCATTGATGTATGTTTTTGATATATCAAGAGCCGTTACATTAAAACCTCGTTTTGCAAATTCTATTGCGTGCCTGCCAAACCCACAAAAAACATCAAGCAAATTTTGCCCTTGTTTCATATTGAGTTCTTGTTCCAAAAACTCAACTTCTTGCATTGTCCAAGTTTCATTGGTTGCTTTTTCCCAAACTTCGCAGTTGATACCCTGAAAAAAATCTTCGTACCAGTTATCTTTTACTTTCTTTGCCATTTTTGTTGTGGTTGAGTTACGAAGGTAGGGAGATTCTAGCGCAAAAGCCCCAATAATTACCAATGTTGAACTTGCGCTTTGTCCCAGTTTGTGGTGGTATAAATGCCACTTACATTTGATTACGCAATATTTCTATTTGTTCAGTGGCTAATCCTGTTAAGTCTGAAATAGTTTCATTGTCAAAATTCTTTTTAATTGCATTCATAGCAATTTCAATATTCCGTTGTTGTTTAGCATCTTGTTCATAAATTTCCTTTGCGCTTTCTGCAGCGTTAGTATTCTTCATCTCACGCATTTCTTCAGGGCTAAGTTTCTCAAAATCAATGATTTCGGATACTTTTTTAATCCCTTCGTTATCCAAATTTATGGTAGGATTATCAGGATGTTTAATGGATTCTTTGACAAGATTAAGCCAATCTTTGTATCCATCAGGTGTGCTGTCTTTTATGTGATTATGGTTTAGGTAGATAAGTTTGTGTCCAAAAACGTCATATTCTTTGCCTTCAAGGTCAAATAAGTTGCTATAATGAAACAAAATATCAGTTTCCACCAAATCTCCTTTTTTGTCCTTTGCAACATATTTGCTTGTAAAAACTGCAATGGTATAAACAACTCTATCCGTTTTATATTCTCTTGAGGTGCGTTGCATTTCTGCTATTGCCATATTGTGATAGAGCAAAAACCTATCAAAATTATAGTCATAATCCACTTTTTGGATTTCTACGACTATTCTTTTGTCTTTGCTTTCTGCAAAAATATCATATTTAAAATCAATATGGGACATTTTAGGCTTAAAGCGTTTTTCTGTTTCTACCGTTTCAGCCTCAAAATCTACTCCAAAAAGGTCTTTTACAAGACATTTAAGTACGAATTTGTCCGTAAAGGCTTTTTTAAAGATTACTTGATTATTTAGGTTACCAAGCATAATTTTTTATTTTAGGTTTCCGCAAATATAACAAAAAAGAAGCATAACCATTTAGATTATACTTCTTTTTGTTTAAGTTCCTAAAATTGCCACCAACGCTGGGGCTTGTGGCAGGTGGGGAAATCTTAGCACAAAAGCCCAAATACTTACAAATCCCCAAATAAATTCCAAATGTTCAATAAAGCACTTTTGCCCCACTTTCGCCAAGCCTAAGTGAGGCACAGTTTTTATTTTCGTAGTTCTTTGACTTGTTCAAGGGTTAAATCTGTCAATTCTGCAATAGTTGCATTATCAAAACCTTTTTTAATTGCTTTTTTCGCTATTTCAATTTGTTTACGAAATTCTGCTTCTTGTTCATAAATTTCCTTTGCGCTTTCTGCTGCGTTGCTGTTTTTAATTTCACGCATTTCTTCTGGACTAAGTTGTTTAAAATCAATAATTTCTGCTACTTTTTTGATGCCTTCATTGCCTAAATTTATGGTAGGATTATCAGGGTGTTTAATGGATTCTTTGACAAGATTAAGCCAATCTTTGTATCCATCAGGTGTACTGTCTTTTATGTGGTTATGGTTTAGGTAGATAAGTTTGTGTCCAAAAACATCATATTCTTTACCTTCAAGGTCAAATAAGTTGCTATAATGGAACAAAATATCACTTTCTACCAAATTACCTTTTCTGTCTTTCGCCACGTATTTACCTGTGAAAACCGCAATAGTGTAAACAACCCTATCCGTTTTGTATTCCTTTGATGTTCTTTGCATTTCTGCTATTGCCATATT
>JANYGM010000477.1 GCA_025362415.1 bacterium | reverse complement strand
GTTTTTTCTTGGGCTGCTGTTCCCAATGCCACAAGTTATGAGGTGCGTACAGGTACAATAATTGCTAATTCTAATATTGTTTGGGGTGCAGCCATTCCTGTTCAAATTCCTCCCACTAATCCAGCAACACTTAGTTTTATTACCAATAAAGATAACATAGTGTATGATGTAATGACTTATTATAGTGTAAGAGCATTAGGTAGTAATGGTGCTTCTTCTGCTTGGAGTGGCATCACTGGTATATTTGTTTCTAGTTATAATAATCCTATTAGTGCTTTGAACAATGATTTAAGTACAAAAATAAGCACTTCTCCTAATCCTACCAATGGTACAGTAGTTGTATCAAGTGATGTATTGAGAGAGAAAAGTATTAAGTTTGTATTGATAGATGCAATGGGTAAGAGTTTGTTAGAAGAACAAACTACACAAGGTTTACCTTACGAAATAAATTTAGAAAACATAGCTAATGGCTTGTATTATTTGAAGATAATAGGAAAAGACAACATTAGTATAAAGAAAATAGTAAAGAGATAAGCATTGTTTAATACTGCTATCCTAATTATTAAAAGAGCAACCACAACGGTTGCTCTTTGTTTTTTAGTATTAAGTAGTAACTGTTAAGGTGTCAGCGTTGAATGTTAAGGTGTCAGTGGTAAATGTTGAGGTGTCAGTGGTGAATGTTGAGGTATTAGCGTTGAATGTTAAGATGTCAGCGTTGAATGTTGAGATGTCAGCGTTGAATGTTGAGGTGTCAGCCTTGAATGTTGAGGTGTCAGCCTTGAATGTTGAGATGTCAGCGTTGAATGTTAAGGTGTCAGCGTTGAATGTTGAGGTGTCAGCGTTGAATGTTAAGGTGTCAATACTTAATACTCTATTTTATCTCACACCTCATTAAATTTTTTCCCAATACAGTTTCCTATGGTGTCAGGTTTTTCTACCTGACACCAAACTATGCTAAACAATGCATTCAGGCACTTTTTCGTGTGGTGTCAAATCTTCCTTCTGACAGTTTCAAAGTTTTTTCTTCTTTCTTTTTGAGGTATTTTATTTCAAAAAATATTCTATTGCTAAATCATAGCCAAAAAGCCCCAAACCACTAATAATTCCCACACATTTGGGTGTGAGGTAGCTTTTATGTCTAAACTCCTCTCTTGCATAAATATTTGAAATATGGACTTCCAGCGCAGGTGTGGTAATGCTTGCAAGTGCATCAGCAAGTGCAATAGATGTATGTGTATAAGCTCCTGCATTGAGAATAATTCCATCAGCAGAAAACCCTATTTGGTGAAGATAATTGATAAGTTCTCCTTCTATATTTGATTGATAATAAAAGAGTTGTATATTTTTATTGTTACTTTCAAACTTTATTTTTAGGATTTCAAAATAATCTTCAAAAGAAACATTACCATAAATATCTGGCTCACGCTTGCCCAAAAGATTAAGATTTGCACCATTGATGATGTGTATTTGCATAATTGTAAGACGAATAATTTTAATAAAATTTCACAGGAGTCTAATTATTCCTCAAATAAACTATAAAATTATATCATTCTAAAAAAAACTTTGATATTTGTTTATTTTTAGATAAATTTGCCTAAGTAAGTGATAATTAGGTTATAGTTTGACAATTCTTAATAATCTGATTATCAATGTATTATATTAACTCACAACTCACAACTTAAAATTCACAACTACTTAAACCCTATTCAATTGATAGAAAAAGTAATTACCTTAGACAATGTTTCCCTTGTTGATTTTCTTGGTATAGAAAATAATAACATCAAAATTATCTCTGCTGCATTCCCTGCTAGTAAGGTTTTCTCACGAGGAAACGAAATTTTTATTCAAGGGCAAACCACAGAAATAATGGCTATCAATGAGATTTTGCAATCTTTGATAGAACATTATAATAAGTTTGGCAAAATAACGGAGGAAAATATCAATAATTTTCTCAATATAGATGCAGAAACGCAACGCAAAGAACTTGGCGTGGAGCAAATCAGAGAAGAAACGCTACTTTATGGCGTGAGAGGCAATGCCATCAAACCTAAAACTTCTAATCAGGCGCAACTGGTGCGTTCTGCCTATGAAAATGATTTGGTTTTTGCACTAGGACCTGCTGGAACAGGAAAAACCTATATTGCCGTTGCTCTTGCAGCACGAGCTTTGAAAAATAAGCAAGTCAAAAAAATCATTATTACACGTCCTGCCGTAGAAGCTGGCGAGAGTTTGGGCTTTTTGCCTGGTGATTTGAAGGATAAAGTTGATCCTTATTTGCGTCCTATTTATGATGCACTTGATGATATGATTCCTGCTGAAAAGCTCAAATTTTATCAAGATAACCGTATTATTGAGATTGCGCCACTTGCTTATATGCGTGGGAGGACGCTCAATGATGCTTTTATTTTGCTTGATGAAGCCCAAAATACAACGCCAATGCAAATGAAGATGTTTCTTACTCGTATGGGCATCAATTCTAAGGCAATTATTACGGGTGATTACTCCCAAATAGACCTTCCAAAAAACCAAAAATCAGGTTTATTGGAGAGTTTGCGCATTTTGGAGGGCGTTAAAGGGATTGGTTTTGTTACTATGGAGGCAAAAGATGTGGTGCGCCACCGCCTTGTAAGGTCTATTATCAATGCTTATGACAAAGAGGAAAGCAAATAGCTGAAATTTTTTGAAGAAAATTCTTACAAATATACAAAAGAGATTTCTACTCAAACAAACTTTCCAAAAGTTTAAACTTTTGGAAAGTTAAAGGGTGGCTTAAATCAGTTTTGAGTGATAAATTTCCTCTTCTTTGATGTCAAAAAACGCTTTATGAATATCAAAAACGGCTTCATTTTCTTTTAGTTCTCTAGCAATATAACTTCCGTCTTCTTGCAAAATGTAAGTATTTTGATTGTCTTTCAAATTATATTCTAACATACTGATTATCTGTTTTTTAAGCATTTTATCAGCAATTAGAAACAAAGATTCTACACGTTTATCAAAACTACGCACCATCATATCTGCGCTACCACCATATATTTTTGGCATTCCATTATTATGAAAGTAAAAAATACGAGTGTGTTCCAAAAAGTCGCCCACAATAGAACAAACCGTAATATTCTCGCTCAAACCCACTCTTTGCGGTCTTAAACAACAAATTCCACGTACAATCAACTGGATTTTTACGCCTGCCTGTGAGGCTTTGTAAAGTTCATCAATGATTTGTTTGTCTTCTAATGAATTTATTTTTATAACAATAGCTCCCACTAATCCCTTTTTGGCATTTTCTGCCTCATTTTTGATAAGTTCTAATAAACTATTTCTCATATCTCTTGGTGCAGTAATGAGATATTTGTAAGAATCAGGGTTAGAATGTCCCGTAATTACGTTGAAAAACTCCGACAAATCTTCTGTATAAGTTTCATTTGTGGTAAGAAGTCCAATATCTGTATAAAGTCTTGCGGTATCTTCGTTATAATTTCCACTAGAAATGTGGGCATATCTAATGACTTGGTCATCTTCTTTCCTTACAATCAAAAGTAATTTTGTATGTGTTTTGTAGCTTCCAAAGCCATAAATTACATAGCAACCTGCTTTTTGGAGACGTTGCGCCTCGTGTATGTTATTCTCTTCATCAAAACGTGCTTTCAGTTCAAAAAGTGCAGAAACGTGTTTGCCGTTTTCAGCAGCTTTTAAAAGGGCATTTGTAACACGAGAATTTTTGGCAAGTCTATAAATAGTAAGTTTGATAGCCAAAACATTGGGGTCTTCTGCTGCTTGCTCCAAAAGACGCAAAACTGGGTCAAAAGAGTTGTAGGGGTGATGCAAAAGCACATCACGCTCTTTTAAGAACTCAAATAAATCTGCATCAGGGGTATCTTGCATACTAAGCGGAGGCACAGGCTGATGCACAGAAGGAAGTAGTGATTTGAAATCTGGGTGTTTGATGATTTGCCAAAGACAGGTAAGATCAATAAGTTTGTCAGCAACAAAAATATTGTCATCATCAATCTCTAATTTTTCCTTCAAAACACGCATTAGGTATTCAGAATAGCGGTTTGTTGTTTCCAAACGCACCACTCGTCCTGTCCTTCTAGTTTTTATTTTGCTACGAATTTCATTAACAAAATCCGCCTCAATATCATCACTTTCATCAAGGGTAAAATCTCCATTTCTTGTAATACGCAACAAATCCACAGAAAGTATTTTGACATTTCTGTAAAGTCTATTGATTTGCCACTTAATAATAGCCTCAATAGGCACAAAAAGTATTTCATCTTCTCGTTCTATCTCATAAAAACGTGGCAAATTTTGGGGCATTTGCACAAAAGAAACTTTTTTTGTAGTTTTCCCATTGTTGTCGCTTTTGTCGTCATTTTGCGTAACGACCCCAAAAATAAGTACCTGATTACGCAGGATAGGGAAAGCGTGATGACTATCAAAAACCATTGGCGTAAGCATAGGAAAGATAGTTTTGCGGAAATAAAGCTCTGCTTTTTCTTTTTCTGTATCTTTCAAATCTCTTATCTGGACAATACGTAGCTCATTTTCTTCAAATTTTTCTACAATAGTATTGAAGATTTCGTATTGTTGTTCCACAAAATTTTGTGCTTTATCAAGTAGCATCTTGCGGAAAGGTTTGGAGCGCAAACCAGAATAATCTATGCGTTCTTTGCTATAATCAAGATAATTGTAAAGGCTACCTATCCTTATGGTAAAAAATTCATCAAGATTAGAAGCCGTAATAGCTAAAAATTTGAGTTGTTCAAAGATATTACGTTTTGCCTTTCGTGCTTGGTCAAGCACCCTAAAATTAAAATTTAACCAACTCAAATCACGGCTAATATAGTCGCTTTGGTCTATTGTGCTAATGACTTTTTCCTTAATAACCATTTTGCTTGGTGTTTTATGTAGTTTTTGCTTAATTTTACTTGATTTCTGCTGATTTTAGCAAAAATAGCTATTTTTTTGGTTTATAAGAATTTTTTATGATTTTTATTAAACCACGCCATAGGTATATCTGCCTCAAATGTACCATTTTGGTTGCTAATACGTCTTTCAAATCTTCCTTCAATAAACAACTTGTTATTTACTCAAAAAACACATGTTAAAATATTTATTCTTCAAAAACAATACAAAACACGAAAAGAGTTCTACGAAATTATGTTTGTCGTCAGGTGGAAACATTTGACGACAAATATAATTCACAATTCCTAATTCACAATTCCTAATTATTTACATCATTACTATTGCCAAATAGATAGGCATTCCAAAGGTAATATTAAATGGGAATGTAATAGCAAGTGCCATAGGCAAAAAAATACTTGGATTTGCTTTTGGAACGGCTATTTTCATAGCTGCGGGAACAGCAATATAAGACGCACTTGCTGCCAAAACCGCAAATATAAACCTATTTCCAATATCTTCTGTTACTAGACCACTTAAAAATGCTACTATACAACCATTTAGTAAAGGTATTATGATGGCAAATATTGCGGTAAACCAACCATTTTTAAGAAAATCTCCTAGTTTTCTTCCGCTCACAATGCCCATATCCAACAAGAAAATAGCCAAAAACCCTTTAAACATATCCGTTGTAAATGGTTTGATGCCAAGAGCTTGTTTGTCGCTTGCCAAAAGTCCAATCACTAGACTTCCTAAAATCAATAAAACACTCCCATTCGTGAAAGAATGACCAACCACACTACCTAATTTAGGAGAATTTTCGTCTTTTTCTTGGGAGTACATTCTTATCAAAATCACG
>JANYGM010000086.1 GCA_025362415.1 bacterium | reverse complement strand
GTGAATTATAAATTGTGAATTGTGAATGAATACAATTTATAATTTATAATATTCATACTAAAAAAGCCTTTCCAACATTTGGAAAGGCTTTTTTGTTTTTAATTTTTCTGTTTCCGTTAGGTTTAGATAAATTTTGTATATTTGTGAAATTTAAAAAAAACAACGAAAACCTCACAAAAATATGCTTCAAATTGGTATTACTGGTGGTATTGGCTCTGGGAAAAGTATTATTTGTCGTATTTTCGCCTCTTTGGGTGCGCCCATTTATGATGCAGATGTGCGTGCAAAAGCTATTATGAACGAAAATGAAAAGCTAAAAACCGAAATTATACAACATTTTGGAGAAGAAAGTTATACAAATGGTCATCTCAACCGTTCTTATTTAGCTGCAAAAGTGTTTTCTGATGCTGATGCCGTAAAAAAGCTCAATAGTTTGGTACATCCAAAAGTAGCAGAAGATTACTTATTTTGGGCGCAAAAGCAGTTTTCTTTGGGCGTGCCTTATGTGGTACGTGAGGCGGCACTAATGATAGAATCCAATTCTCACAAACAATTAGACAAACTTATTACGGTTTTTGCGCCTGAAAATTTGCGCATACAACGTGTGCAAAAACGTGACCCACAACGTACAGAAGCAGAAATAAAGGCAATTATTAGCAAGCAAATTAGTGAAGAAGAAAAAATAAAACTTGCTGATTATGTGATTTATAATGATGATAAAACGCCAGTTTTACCACAAATATTGGAATTAGATGCAAGTTTTAGGAAGTAAAAAAGCCCCCAGCCCAAAGGAAGCAATGCAAGTACATTAAAAATCACAATTACTTATTTATTTTCTGATAATTTTCCCAGTTTCTGTGCGTTCAAATGTATCTTTATAAATAATTTCTTTGGGAATTTCATATTTACTTAAGTTTTTAGCAAGATATTCAAAAAGGCTATTTTCTAGTTCTTTTGGTAATAAGATGCCTTCAAAAACTACTATAAGCCGTTGTCCAAATGTTTCATCTAGCACACCCATACAATAAAAACCCTTATTTGCGTACTTTTTAAATGGTTGTTCTATATTTGACAAAAAAATCTCAATAGCTTTTTCTACTTTTTCTAGTTGGATTTTCACACCTCCGCTATTGATTATATTGTCAATACGTCCCAAAATTCTAAGATATTTGGTATTATTTTGATGAACAAATTCCACCAAATCATTAGTTATTATTTCTTCAAAATTAGTACAGGGTGCAGTTATCACAAGGCAACCACGCTCATCTGTAAAGGTTTTTACATCTGGAAGTATCTCAAAATAATCATTATACAAATCAATTTTTGCTAAATCATTTGCTAAATTATTTGATAAATTATTAAGTGGATTTATCCTTCTCAAAGCAATATGAGAAGCGGTTTCTGTCATTCCATAAGTCTGATAAACAGGTGCAGAGATAGTTTTAAAAAGATTTTCTTGTGTTTCTGACAAACTTGCACCACCCACAAGTATAGCTTTCATATTATTTAAAATAAATTTATTGCTATCCAAAGTTGTGTTTTCTGTTAAGATTTTTTGTAGTTGCAAAGGCACAAAAGCTGCAAAATTCAGATGAATATTAAAGCCTGTTTTAGGAGAAATAATTTCAGGGATTAGCTCTAAATGATTGTTTTTCAAAGGATTAGCAGAAGGAGGAACAATAACCATTAACATATTTGTCATTAAAGCCCTGACAATCATCATTATACCACCAATATAATTTGTATTGATGCAAATAAAAGCTATTTGGTTAGTAAATACTGTCTGATTAGTATGAAGAGATAAATAACTAATAGTGGCTTTTGCGCTTGCCTCCATTTGCTTACGTGTAAGGGTAATTTGCTTGGGCGTACCAGTTGAGCCAGACGTTTGAAAAACAAAACTTTTTGTTCCTGTAATCCATTTTTTACAAAATTCAATAATTAACAGTTCTTCCTGTGAAACATAAAATTTCTTACCTTCAATAATATCATTAAATGCTATTTTCTTACTATTTAGATAAAAATGAAGTTTTTTAAGTGTTTCCATTATCTGTTTTAATTATTTGAGTATCAATATTTTGTATTTCATTCACAATTCATAATTCACAATTCACAATTATTTTGTTTTTGCAAATTTCATTCTCAAAAATTCTATTACTGCAGGAAGCACAGAAAGTACAATAATAGCCAAAATAACCAACGTGAAGTATTTTTTTACAATAGGAAGATTACCAAAAAAGTAGCCAAGTGCCAAAAAACCATTTATCCAAGCTATGCCCCCAATGATATTATAAGTAATAAATTTTTTATAATCCATCTTACCAATACCAGCCACAAAAGGCGCAAAAGTACGAATAATGGGAATAAAACGGGCAAAAATAATGGCTTTTCCACCATATTTTTCATAAAATGCTTGTGTTTTTTCCAAATATTCTTTTTTGATATATTTAGAATTCATTTCAAAAACTTTATCTCCTAGTTTTTTGCCAATAAAATAATTAAGTGTATCTCCTAAAAAAGCCGCAATAGTAAGCAAAAAAGCCATTAGAAATATGTTTAAGCCTGTATTTCCACCAGCAATAAGTGCGCCTGTGACAAAAAGAAGGCTGTCACCAGGCAAAAATGGCATAATCACTACGCCAGTTTCTACAAAAATAATCATAAAAAGTACAACATAAGTAGTTGTGCCGTAATCAGTTATGAGATTTCCAAGAAAACCATTAAGATTTAGGAACATTCCTTTAAAAAATTCAAAGGCTTTTTTGAGTGACTCCATTTAATTTGAGTTGTGAGTTATAAATTACAAATTGTGAATTAAAAAACAGATTTAGATGACGACATTGTAAGTTTGTATTCGTGGGGTATAAAACC
>JANYGM010000036.1 GCA_025362415.1 bacterium | reverse complement strand
CATTATTTAGCTGTTTGTTTATTATGTTGCTTTCGCAAATGGCTTTCGCAAGTCGGGCAGGGGCAAGCCCAGCCCCTACATTTTAATACGTTTCCAAACTTGTCCTACACCCTTTTGGCTAAAAAGACTGTTCTTTATAATGATATTAAACTAGCAAAACTGTTTCTAAAATATGCCTAAATTTGCGTAAGATAGCAATAATTGATAGCAAATCCTCTTTATCTCTGCTATCAAACGCCTTAGAAACACAATAAATATTATCTTCCATTGTCAAAAATATCCAATTGGCACCATTTACCTCGCATCCATAAAGTGGCTTTCCGTCATCATTGAGTTTTTGCGCTATCAAAAAAGCCTCCAAAAGTTGTGCCATAGAGTCGCCTGTTGGGTTTTTGTTAGGTTTGTACTCTTGAAAATGAAAGTAAGGTTTTTGCATAAAATCCATTAGTCCTTTCGCAATGACAAAATCAGCTTTTACCGAAAGTTGATAGCCTTGTACTTCTGCGGCAAGCTTTTTATCAAAAAACGAAACAAAATTAATATCTTCCATTACTTTTCCTAAGGCAAGTACTGGACTAATAAATTTCATTTTTAAGTCTTCTTCACTCCAATTTTTGATATGTTTTAGACCGTTAGCATAAGTAGCATCAAAATTAGCTTGCTCCACGACTGAAAAATTAGGTTTTTCTACCTTCATCCACTCCTCCATAATAGGGGTGAGAGGTTCTATTACACTATTGAGATTAAAGGCAAGCACTATCTCACCTTCACGCCACTCTTTTTTCTTTGCCATATTATGAAATATTTTATTTTTACGCAAAGATAGCACTTTTTGCCTTTTTTGAGATAAAATAAAGGATAATCAAAAAACAAACAAAATAATTACACTAACAAACTACTAACAAGGAAGCTTATAAACAATCTCTACAATAAAGGCATATATTTACTTTTTTATTATAGATATATTTCATATCTTTGCAAAAAATGAACTTCTTAAATAAAACCTTTTAATTATCTTTCTATGAAAAAGAAAATGTACTTTTTGTTGTTGCTTGTGGTTGTAGGCTTGTGTGTGCCTGCAAAAGCCGTTTTGGTCAATATTCCAGATGCAAATTTTAGAGCAAGATTGCAAGTGCTTTATCCTGCGTGCTTTGTGGGTGTGCAAATGGAAACTACTTGTGTTGGGATTACTTCTGCGACTAGTTTGATTGTAAATAGCCTTAATATTGCTAATTTGAGTGGTTTAGAGTATTTTACGAGTTTGCAAACATTGAATTGTAGTGAGAATTTCTTACTAACGAGTTTACCTGCTCTACCAAGTGGTTTAAAAAATCTAGTGTGTGGACTTACAGGATTAACTACGTTACCTACTTTGCCCACTACTTTGCTGCAGTTATCTTGTTCCCGAACTCAATTGACTAATTTACCCAATTTGCCTACTGGTTTACAAACATTATGGTGCCCGTACAACAAATTAGCAAGTTTACCAAGTTTACCAGTCAGTTTAACTAATTTAGACTGTTCTGACAATCCGCTTGGAACTTTACTTACTTTACCTGCTAATTTGCAAGAATTAACGTGTTTAAATAATCAACTGACAAGTTTACCTACTTTACCTACTGGCTTACGAGTTTTAGCTTGTGGCAATAATCCACTTGGAACTTTTCTTACTTTACTTACTTTACCTGCTGGTTTGCGAGAATTAACATGTTTTAACAATCAACTGGCAAGTTTGCCTACTTTACCTGCTGGTTTACAATTCTTATCTTGTGGCGAGAATCCACTTGGAATTTTACTTCCTTTGCCTACTAATTTACAGATATTATCGTGTAATAATAATGAACTGACAAATTTACCCACTTTACCAAGTGGTTTACTAAGTTTGGATTGTAGAGGTAATCAACTGACAAATTTACCTGCTTTACCAAGTAGTGGTTTTCAAAGTCTGAATTGTAGAGGGAATCAATTAGATTTTGCTGATTTAGAAGCTATTAACCCTAAACCAACCTCATTTTATGCTGCTGATTTTCAAAGCTATAAAATCTTGCCAGCCACGCAAACTATCAATATAGGCAGCCCAGTTACAATCAACGGAGCTATTGGAGGCTCGCTTAATCAATATCAATGGTACAAATTCACTTCTTTAGACCCACTTTCAGGTTCAACTTTGATTATAGGAGCTACTAATGCCATACTTTCTATTCCTGCCATTACGTTTGCTGATGCGGGTAAATATAGGTGTGAAGTAAAAAGCACCTTCGTAGGTGCTGGCACGACTACAGGTGTAGTCATTAAAAGCTCTGATGTTTTATTGAGTTTTAGCTTTGACCCAACCACAAGCATAGATAATTCTCTTTCAAATCTTGTAAAAGTATCTCCAAACCCTTCAAATGGAGATTTTAGTGTTGATTTTTCAGGTTTGAGTGTAGCAAAATCTCTTGTACGTGTGTATGATGCGCAAGGAAAAACTATTTTTTCTTCTAATGTGAATAATAGTAATAATCTTATGAATATTTCTTTGAAAAATGTACCCAATGGCATTTATTTGCTTCAAATCAACACAGAAAAAGGAAATATTTTGAAGAGAATAGTAAAGGCAGACTAAGATTTTTAGGATTACAGAATTATAGGATTTAATACAGAGAAAATACAAAGAAATAAAAATGTATTTAATCTTGAAATCCTATAATTTTAAAAATTTTAGTTTGGTGTTTGGTATAATTTTTGTAAATTTGAGAAAGTTACATAATTTATTAAATAGAATGAAAACTTCTTTCTTTGCTACTTACCCAGAATTGAGCCTTCTGCAAAATATTTCTTTTATCGTTTCTGATGATGCTAAAAGAGTATTTAATTTTCTAGAAAATCAAACCTTTGATATTGAAAACCCAACAGAGGAAGACTTGAAAACGCTTGAAATGTTAGCTAATTTAGCCAATATTGTGAGTAATTATAATTTTCCTGCTTATATTTTGGCGGCTTGTGAAAACATTAAAAATAGACTGACAGAAGAGAAGTTATTTCAATTATCAGATAAAATGTTTGATGTTTTATTTGCTGACCAAAGTAAATTAGATGTAATCATTGAAAATACCCAAAAAGATATTTATAAGAGTAATATACACGAAATGAGCGTTTTATGCACTCAAAAGTAACCAGTAATTTCTGGAAATTATTTGAGAATTTACCAGAAAATATACAAGATTTGGCTAAGAAAAACTATGAAATTTGGAAAGATAACCCTTCTTATCCAAGTTTGCATTTTAAAAATATAAAAGATAATTTATTTTCAATACGTATTAGTTTGTTTTACAGAGCGTTGGGCTATCTTGACAAAGAAACAGATACCATTGTATGGACTTGGATAGGCTCACACGCAACATATGACAAGAAAATATGACTGTAGATTATAAGTAAAGTTTTGTAGGTTTATTGTAATATAAAAAAAATACCTTACATTTGTGTAAACCTCCATATTATATTTATGGAGGTTTTTTATTGGATGAACTATTTATAAAAGCACTAAAAAAACATTATGATGACCAATATTAAATTAGATATTTTGGTGCTTGCTGCACACCCAGATGATGCAGAACTTTCGTGTTCAGGAACTATCCTAAAACATATCCAAATGGGTAAAAAAGTAGGAATTATTGACCTTACGCAGGGAGAACTTGGCTCACGTGGCACAATAGAAACACGCTATGAAGAGGCTAAAAAAGCATCTGAAATTTTAGGAATTGCGGTAAGAGAAAATTTGAAATTGGCTGATGGTTTTTTTCAAAATGATAAAGAAAGTCAGTTAGCAATTATCAGAATGATACGCAAATATCAGCCTGAAATAGTGCTAGCAAACGCTATCCACGACCGCCACCCAGACCACGCAAAAGGTGCTAGAATTGCAGTTGATGCTTGTTTTTTGTCGGGACTTAGAATGATAGAAACAACATTAAACGGAGAAAATCAAGCTTCTTGGCGACCAAAAAATTTGTATCATTACATACAAGACCAATATATTACCCCTGATTTTGTAGTAGATATTTCTGATTTTTGGGAAACCAAAAAAGCTGCTATACGTGCCTATGAAACACAGTTTTTTTCTCAAAATACTGATTTAGAGGCTTCTATGCCTGTTACATATATTTCTACACCAGAATTTTTGGAATTTTTGGAAGCACGAGCCAGAGAACTTGGGCATCAAATCAATGTCAAATATGGAGAAGGATTTACCAAAACACGCATTTTGGGCG
>JANYGM010000035.1 GCA_025362415.1 bacterium | reverse complement strand
AAAAAGCATCAATAAAACAGAAATACTAATTTCTGATATTGATGCTAAATTCTGCAAAGATTTTGGAGATTTTTTGCATAGTATCATTAGTACAGACGTAGCGCATATGACTTACTCACGTTTTGAGGGACTTTTAAGCACACAAGTAGATTTAGGAAACATTAGCAACAATTTTGCTAAAACTCACAAAATGCCACGAGGTAGAGTAAAAAAATATATTTGGCTTACGTATGCAGAAGTTTTAAAGATTTTAAACTTTGATTTTGTAGGAATTGGAGAAAGAACGGAGGCACACCGTTTTTGTTTACAATGTCTTACAGGCGTATCTCACGCAGACGTTCACAAAATACGACTTTGTAATATTCAAGTAGATACTAACGGAGTGAACTATGTAACTATTTGCAGGGAAAAAACAGACGAAACTTGCACTATTCCCATTTTTACAGAAACTAAGCAACTACTACAAAAGTACGAAAATGGTTTTATTCCTAATATTTCGGTAAGCAAACGAAATACACACTTATTGCAGGTTTGCCAACGTGTAGGAATTACCAAAAATGTAACCACCCACGTAGGTAGGCACACTTTCGCAATGTTAGCAAGACACCACAAAAAAACGCCCCTAGATGTTGTAAAGAACATAATGGGACACCGTACAAGTAGAACAACAGAAAGGTATTATTTGCAAATGTTGCCTGAAACTGTTACTGACTGTTTTAAAAGTGGTTTTTCTAATGATGATTTAGGTATTGCAATTTAAAACAACTTCCCAATGAAAGATTTAAAGCTAAAAAAACACACAAATTGCAGTTTGTGTGTTTTTGATAATTCACTCTCAAAACCCCCTACAATATGCACAAAGTAAGTGTTTTTAAAAATGCAAAAGAAAAAAAAGCGTGCTATGAAACAGACTTTTTTGATTTGTGCAAAGTTATGCAAAAAAACGCACTCCCACAACTTCAATTTTATTTAGATAATCTTTACAACGGAATTACTTTAAATGCTATTGGAGAGAGTTATAAGACCTTAATACCTTGCTTTACGTATGCAGGCACGTTTACGGAGCGTAACGACAAAAGCATTAAAGAAAGTGCTTTTATAATGATTTTAGATATTGATAATATTTCTAAAATTGAAGTAGTACCAAAAACAAACATTTTGACTACAAACCAAAAAAACGAAATTCAAAAATTGCGTTTTGAACGTCTTAACGAAGTTTTAGCACTCAAAAAACGTATTTTGGAAAATGAAAATATCAAAATGTATTTAGCTAGTGTTTTCGTAAGTCCTAGTGAAAACGGTTTGAAAGTAGCGTTTAAGGTTGATTTTGGCACAAATCAATACGAATATAAAAAGTTGTATGAAAGTCTTGTAACGTGGTTTTGTGAGCATACGAACATACCAAAAACAACAGAAAGCAAAGGTTTTGGTATTGATGCTAAATGTAGTAACATTTCAAGGTTATGTTTTTTGTCGTTTGACAAAGATATTTACATAAACGAAAACGCTATAATGCTAGATAATTTGCTAGATAACGAGGATTTTTATTTGTCAATGCAAAACCACAAAGAAACAGAAAAACCACGTAAGGACGTAATTTTAACTCCTTTACGTCCTTTGAGTGAACCACGTCCAAAGGACACAAAAGAAATAACAGAATTTGAAATGTTTGGAGATATTTTGAAAGGTTACGAAAAACGCAAAAATGATAGTTTTTATAGTGGGAACAGACAAAACTACATTTTTAATGTTTCGTGTGTGCTTTGTAGATACGGCATCTACTACAATGTAGCAAAAACGTTGCTAGTAAGTAAATTTTCTGAAAGTGACTTTGTTGCTAATGAAATAGAAAAAACTTGCTATAAAGCGTATAAAAGCGCAATAAATGAATTTGGTAAGTATAAATACACAAAAAAGTTTTAGTCGGTGCAAACGACTAAAACTTATCTTTTAACTCTAAAAATCATAATACAATGGTAAAAGTAACAAATGATTTGCAAAACGCAAATAAAGAAACTTTTGAGGTTTCTAAACGTGAATTTGAGATTTTAGATGTAATTCGTTTTTCCTTTGATAATTACGAATACAACGAATTTTTCAAAGATTTGTCGCTATTCTATACGGATATGCTAGTGTGTCAAGGAACAAACGCAAACCCTTGTTTAATTGAAGATTACGCAAGTACTGTAAACAGACTTTTGAATTTTCTAAACAGAATGAACGAAGTAAACGAAATTTACAAAGATTAAAAAATAAGTCCGTTTGTGTGAACAGCACAAACGGACTTTAACCCACAAATGAAAGATTAGATATATTCCAAACACAAAAGTATATCTAACAACGAACTAAACAACTATGTACCAAAAACGCTACCTACAAAGGAATAAATAACATTTATAAAAAGTATGAATAACTTTCACAAAGATATGAATAACAACGCAATAAACAAAAAAAATATTTATGATTTTGAAATAAATCAAGATAGTGAAGTAAAAGAATCAGAACCTACTTTATATGTAGGTGGTTCTATTTTTGGTGCAAAGGGTGAAATTTCGTTTATCTCAGGAAAAGCAAAGGCAGGCAAAACAAGTGTAGCAACTATCATAATGGCATCTTGTTTAATAGAAAACGCAAATTTTGATAGTTTGGGAATAGAGGGGACTTTTTGCGAAAATGATTATATTTTGTATGTAGATACAGAACAAAGTAAAATAAGCACTAAAAAGATAGTTGATAGAGTGCTAAAACTTTGTGAATTAGAAAAACAACCAAAAAACTTTAAAACTTTCAATTTGCGTACAGAAAGTATAAAAGATAGAAAAACCTACATAGAACAGTCCTTTGAGTATTACGGAACGCCTTATATGGTTTTTATTGATGGTTTAGGAGATTTGGTTACTTCTGCAAATGATGAGAGAGAAGCTTGTGAGATAATGCAATTTTTCGCAAACCTTGCAGAAAAACATAATTGTTCTATTGTGTTGTTTTTGCACGAAACGCCCACAAGTGACAAAATGAGGGGGCATTTAGGTAGTGAGGCGGAGCGTAAATGTTTTGCCACTATTTCAATATCAAAAGACCGTTGTACACAAACGCACCAAATAAAACCAAAACTATTTAGACAAAGCAAGGACTTTGAAATAATAGAATTTGCTTTTAACGAAAACGACAAATGTATGCAAACTATTGTAGGTAATGCAAAACTAAAAACAGAAAGTAAATTTGATTTATTAGAGTTAAGAAATTTAATAAATGTAAATGAAAAAATTACAAGTAAGGAATTTGTAAGTAGAATAATGAAATTTAAAAACATTGCTAGACAAACAGCACTTAACAGAATTTCTGAAATGGTAACACAAAATTTAGTATCAAAAGAGGAAAAATCCAAAATTGAAGTTTTTTACTTTTTGAGTGAGTTTGTAACTACTCAAATATGATTTTTTATATATTTTAGTAGTATAGTCTAGTCTAATATATCTAAGGAAAACTAGACTAGACTAGACTACTAAAACCCTAAAATATTGGAAAAAAACAGTATGAAAAAAAACGTATTTTAGTAGTCTAGTCTAGTATGATTTTCTATATACGGTACTAGACTAGACTATACTAATCAATGAATAGCAAAATCTTAGAATAGTACAATTTTGGACTTATAAAAATAGTAACGAAACACTATATAAAGTCTTGTTATAATACAGTAGAACAAGACTTATATTAGCATACAGAAAGTAAAAACAAATATACACTACCAAAAACCTTATTAGCATCAAATAGACAAAGTTTTTATTTTGTCGTACACTACCATAAAAGAAAAAAACCGCCTTAAACATACGTTTAAGGCGGTTTTTTTTGGGCATAGTGGTCCCACCTGGATTTGAACCAGGCACCACCTGATTATGAGTCAGGTGCTCTAACCGAATGAGC
>JANYGM010000001.1 GCA_025362415.1 bacterium | reverse complement strand
TGGAAGGCAAATATTTAGGTCTGGAAGGCAAATATTTAGGTCTGGAAGGCAAATGTTTAGGTCTGGAAAGTAAATATTTAGGTCTGGAAGGCAAATGTTTAGGTCTGGAAGGCAAATATTTAGGTCTGAAAGGCAAATGTTTAGGTACGGAAGGCAAATGTTTAGGTCTGGAAGGCAAATGTTTAGGTACGGAAGGCAAATGTTTAGGTACGGAAGGTAAACACTCTCCTTATTTTAGTAAACACTCTCGTTATTTTGGCAAACACTTTTATTTTTCACTATTTAATTTAAAAAAAATGTCTTTCAATACAGTCAATTTTATTGCTAAGAGATATGTTTTTTCTACAAAAGAGAAAAAAATTATCAATATTATTTCTATTATATCTGTTGTGGCGGTGGCAGTGGTTACTGCGGCACTCATTATTATTTTATCTGTGTTCAACGGACTAGAAAATTTTATTAAAAAGCAATACAATTCTTTTAATCCAGAGCTAAAAATTACTCCAAAACTTGGTAAAACTTTTATTTATGATGAAACATTAGAAAAAAAGCTAAAAAATATCAAAAACATAGCTATTATTTCAGATGTTTTGGAAGATGATGCGGTTTTTAGGTATGGAGAGGCACAAATGATAGGCAAAATAAAAGGGGTTTCTGATAATTTTTCTTCTCAAAGTGAAATAGCTTTGACTGTTTTGCGTGGAGAATTTGACCTTAATAGAGAGGGTTATCCTCGTGCAATGCTTGGGCGTGGAGTAGCAGGGATTTTGTCCATAAACCCTAATAGCGTGCAACCTATTGAGATTTGGTATCCTGAAAGAAAGAAAAAAATTACACTTTCTGAAAGCGACATCAATAAAAAAAATATTCAATTAGGAGGGATTTATGAAATAGAATTTGACCACGACAGTAAATATATGATTGTGCCACTTACTTTTGCGCAAGAACTAATGGAATATACTACAGAAAGAACCGCCTTAGAAATCAAAACAAATGATGTTTTGGGTATTTTAGAGGTGCAACGAGCCTTAGAACGAGAATTGGGAGGTGATTTTGTGGTACAAACAAGAGAAGAACAACAACAAAACGTACTTAGAGCTATCAAAATAGAAAAATTGTTTGCATATTTGGCATTTGTAATAATATTGGCAGTGGCGAGTATGAATATTTCTTTTGTTTTGACAATGCTTGCTATTGATAAACGTACAGATGTAGCACTTTTGCTTACAATGGGAATAGAAAAATCTCAAATAAAACAAATTTTTCTGCGTGTGGGTGCATTGATAGCACTTTCTGGGGCAGTTTTGGGGCTGGTGTTGGGTGGCGGAATTTGTTTTGCACAACAACAATTTGGTATGGTGTCTATGGGTATGGTGTCGTCAATGATAGAGGCATATCCTATCAAAATGGAAGTGCTAGATTTTGTATTTGTGGGTGTTGCTATCCTTTTGGTAACGCTAGGAATGGCTTATTTCCCTGCACGCAAAGCATCAGAAACAGAATTAAGAGAACATTTGTAAGAAATAAACAAAAAAATCTCTTTCCCTATGATTTCTACGAAGTAAACTTAAATTTTAATTTAGGTAAAAAAAGAAGTCTTCACTTGAAGACTTCTTTTGTGTGGGTTTTTGTTAGGCTAATCCTGCTAAATCAGGGAATTTTTCAAGTATTTTCTTTAAAAGTGTATCTGTTTTCTGTTCTTTTTCTTGATGTTTTAGCTCTTGTTCTTTGAGCAAATCAATTTCTTTTTTGAGGTCTTTTGTTGTGGCTTCTAGTGGTGCGTTGGCTGCTCTCCTATCCCAAACAATCACGCCAATAAGTCCAAAAATACCCACAAAAAGTGTCCCACTTCCTCCAATGAGAAAATATAGCAAAATATCAAAACGCTTATCTAAGGCTTTGATGTCTGTACTATTAACTGCAACTTGCTTGTTAGTTTCTGCAACTTGCTTGTTAGTTTCTGCCATTTGCTTATTGGTTTCTGCCATTTGTTTTGTAAGCTCTGCTATTTGTTCTCCTTGCTTTGCTTGTTGTTTAGCAATTTCCAACAATAAATCTCTATCTGTTTGAGCGTAAATACCAAACGGAATAAGTAAGAAGAGTATAATAAGGATTTTTTTCATTTTCGTTTATTTTGAACTACGCAAATTTACATAAAATGTTTTATAACACAAAATATTTTAATTTGCTATAAAATTTTCCTTTCGTGCAATATCCATTGAAAAAAAATTGCTCTCAAATGTTATTTTGCTTGGTATTTTTAAAATAAAGAAGTCTTCACTTAAAGTGAAGATTTCTTTTGTATAAAGGCTGTAAGCCTTTTTATTTTTTCCTTTTTGTTGTCTGTTTAAATTTCTTTGAGTTTTTGAGAGGTGCTTTGATACGTTTTTTAGCAACAATCACATTCTTTTTTTCGTGGAAAGCTCCTTGAAAAGTAGGGTCTTCTTTCTTATGTTGCCTATCAATTTCCATCAGCATAGTTTGTTTTTCCTCAAATTCAGTTTCAAAAAGAATGGTTTCCGCAGGCATTTTCTGTCTTGGAATGGTCATTTTAATGATTTTTTCTATTTTTTGAATATGATAAACTTCTGCTTCATTGACAAACGTAATGGCAAGTCCTGCATTTCCTGCACGTCCTGTACGCCCAATTCTATGCACATATTCCTCATATATGACAGGTACATCTAAGTTGATAACGTGGCTCACCATACTGACATCAATGCCACGTGCCACAACGTCAGTAGCTATCAAAACAGGTATATTTTCGTTTCTAAATGCGTCCATTGCATTGATACGAGCATTTTGGTCTTTATTAGCGTGAATTACTCTTACCTTATCCTCACCTATTTTGCGACTAATGTATTTAAAAACATTATTAGCACTTGTTTTGGTGCGTGTAAAAACTATTACTTTCGTAAAAACCGCCTCATCTTGCAGTAGATGCTCCAAAAGGGATATTTTGGTACGAGCATTTGGCACTTCATAAATGATTTGTGCTATTGTTTGGGCGGTGGTTGCCTGCGGGCTTGCCTCTACGTGCATAGGAAACTCCAAAAACTCTTCTGAAAGTTTGATTATTCTCTCGGGCATAGTGGCAGAGAACAGCATATTTTGGCGTTTTTTGGGGATAATTTCCAGCAAATTTCTGATTTGTGGCATAAATCCCATATCCATCATACGGTCTGCTTCATCTAAGACAAGTGTTTTTAAGTCTTTGAGTATCAACTCTTCTCTAAAATAAATATCCATTAGTCGCCCTGGTGTGGCAACCAAAATATCAATCCCTTTCCTAATATCTTCTATCTGAAATTTGATAGCACTACCACCATAAATGACCGTATGGCGCAAATCTGTATATTTGGTTAGTTCTGTAATAGCTTCTCCTATCTGTATAGCCAGCTCACGTGTAGGCGCAAGGATAAGCGCACGAGGGTTTACGCCTTGTGCAAACTTTGTTTTCATCAAAATAGGGAGCATATAAGCGGCGGTTTTGCCTGTGCCAGTTTGTGCAATACCAAAAAGGTCGTGTCCTGCCATTGCGAGTGGAATAGCTTTTTGCTGTATTTCTGTGGGTGTTTGGTAGCCCAAATCCTCTATTGCGCTAAGAATTTGCTTATTGAACTTAAAATCTAAGAAGTTTGTCATAAAAATATTTTTTGCAAAAGTACAAAAAAATAACGGTAAAAGCATTAAAAAAGCAAAAGCAAGTTCAAAAATGAACTTGCTTTTAGTAATGTAATTGATAATTCGTAATTTGTAATTGAACTTAAATAAATTTCATCAATAAAAATGCTACGCTCATACACACAGACGAAAGCACATTTAGGCGCATTGTATGCTGAAAATCAGCATTTTTTTCATCTTTTCTTACAAGCATAAACCAATAAGTAAAGTAACCCAAAATAGGAAGTAAACACACTTCAAAAATAATCAAAGAAGAAAAATCTTTTAAGTAATAAAAATAGCCTAAAAAGCCCAAATTAGCAATAAAAAACATAATTCCTACAAAATAAAATGTACCTTTTATGCCCAAAAGTAAGCTAATAGTTTTGTCGCCACGTCTGCTATCTTCTTGGTGCTGATATATTTGTGTCATTGGATATGAGCCAAAAAGCAATAACATAGCCAAAAAAGCAGGAATAAATAACCTAAATGATAAAACTTCTATATAAACTTTATGTAGTTCTGTAACACTTAGAAATAATTTATATAAACCAAAGTCGTTAAGAGCTATAAAACTCATCAAATACACAAAAAAGCCCTGAAAAAAGCCCACAGTAAGCAAACTTATGATAGGATATTGTTTTAAGCGTATAAGTGGGTGGCTATATGCCTTAGAAATCAGCCCGTAAATAAAAAGCATCACCGCAAAATCAACAGAAACCAGCAAACCAAGCAAAATAGCAACCAAATCAAACAATAAAGCAGCATAATATAGGTCTTTTTCTACTTTTGGTGGCTTCTCCAAACCGCCAATACTGTCTTCATCTTTGTCAAAATAGCTATTATAACCATTGCTAGCAGGATATAAAAACAAATGGATACTAATAAATACAATA
This sequence comes from bacterium, assembly GCA_025362415.1. Taxonomy (GTDB): domain Bacteria; phylum Bacteroidota; class Bacteroidia; order Cytophagales; family Thermonemataceae; genus JANYGM01. The sequence goes on along the minus strand of JANYGM010000001.1, from coordinate 764 downwards.
ATGATATTAAAATAATAATCTTCAACTATTTGGTATTGAAGTGGTTCTGATTGGCTAAGCGCAAACAGAAAAATAGGCATCAAAAAAATTGAAAATGGTATGCGTAGGTGTAATAAAGTGCTTTTTGAGAAAATCATTTTTAATAATTAGGAATTAGAAATTGTGAATTAGAAATGAAAAACACAGAAAATTTATTAAGTAAGCAATTGATAATCAATATATTATGCAATAAATATGCGCAGGGTATAAAACCCTGCGCTATTGATAATAAACATAAAATGTTCTAAATCAGTAACGCAGGGTTTTATACCCTGCGGACAAAATAAAATAGTTATATTGAAACTTATTTAGCGTTTTTTTCGTGTGGCGGCTGTTTTGCTTTTAGCCACATACCCGTCACGAAAGATGCTCCTAATAGTAAGGCAAAGAAGATATATGCCATTGTTTCTGTCATTCTTAAATCTATCATTTTTATATAATTTTTTGGGTAAAACAATTAAATTCAAACCTTTTCACAAATAAAATGTTTTTTACTGGAAAATCAAAAAAAACTTTCACAAACTCTAATAATTATGAATTGTGAACATACTACTATACATTGCTTGTCCGTTTCCCCACGTTCCACGCTTATCTTGTAGGGATTTTGTATTTGTAGGGGCTGCCCTTGCAGCTGCCCTCTTTGAATAGGCTTTAAATTTGTTTTTGTAGATGATTTTGCGTTCTGATTGTCGTGTTGCTTTCGCATTTTGGGCAACCGCAAGGGT
>JANYGM010000454.1 GCA_025362415.1 bacterium | reverse complement strand
TGTACGGATATTGTGTAATAGTATGAAGACCTTGCCTACTTTGCGTTTTAAAGCGTTCCATCACCTTTTCATACACACGTAGGAGTTTGTATAAGTCTAAATCTTGCATTTCTGCATCAACATCAGAAACAGCAGAAATTTTCTTGATTTCCTTCAGAATATTTCCTCTACGCTCTTTACTAAGCCTTTCTTCTTCTAGTTTTGCAAATTCTGCAAGTACATTTTTATATTTTTTATATTCTAAAAGATTGCGCACTAGCTCATCTCTTGGGTCAATTTCGTTGCCAAAAAGGTCTAATTCTGGTCTTGGAAGCAACATTTTAGCTTTTATTTTGATAAGCGTAGCCGCTACCAAAATAAATTCACTTGCTACTTCCATATTCATTTGTTCCAGATGTTTTAAATAACCTAAAAAGTCGGTTGCAACCTTAAAAATGGGTATATCATAAATATCTAATTCATCTCTTTCAATAAAAAATAATAACAAATCAAATGGACCTTCAAAAAGTGGTAATTTTATCTCAAAAGTGGCTTCTGTGCTTGTATTACTCATTTATATCTGTATTATTGTATATTTGATTGTCGTTTTGTGTAGTGATATTAGGCTTAATATTTGAATTGATATTACTTTGTATATTGCTTTGAAGGTTACTTTGTGTAATAATTTTTTCTGTATTTTTTTGAGAAATAGCAAGTTCTTCTTTTGTAGCCATTTTGTCCAGACGAGTATCTAGGTGCTGATAACGCTCTTTTACAAGCATTTCTAGTTCTCTGATTTTGTGTTCAGATGTTTTCTGCACCATATAAGCCATTCCTAAACTTACAAAAGCGGCTAGTGCAGATACAATAGTAATAATCCAAAGTCCTGTATTACTTTCTGCACCTTTTGTACTATTTTCGTTGGTTTGCGGCGTAACAATAGTTGCTGTAACATCTTCTGCGTTCTCTGTTGGTGGTTTTGTAGTGATATTTTCTTCTTGATTATTATTGCTTTCAGGTGTTTCTGCTACAATTTCCTCTCTGATTTTGCCAAAAACGAGTGCCAAAGAATCCACTCCTTTTTCCCACGCAACTAGCTTATCTGCTTCTTTATTTATTCTTGTACCCAATTTTTTAAGTTCGTCCAAAATATCTTTATTGATGCGTTCTAGCTTTGCATCAGTAGTTTTTAGGTTAGGATATGTTTTTTTCTTATAATCAGCAACAAGTTTTTTTGAGCCTTTAAAACTTGCAGGAATAGATTTTTCTAGGCTTCCTAGCGTTTCACAGCTAATTTTCTCTATAATATCCATTTTCCCCTGTTGTAGGCAATTAAATTTTACTGCTTGACAAATCACTTGCAATTTGCCTTTTTCAAATAATTGTGTATTATTGTTTTGTGCAAAAACAAATTTATTGTTAGCAAAAAATGCTAAAAAGCAAAGAAAAAGGCAAGTAACAGGATTATTAGTGATTTTTGTTAAGAATTTCATTATTAGATAATTTATTTTGAAAACGCAAAAATAAACATAAAACTTCTAAAAAGCAAAATTCAATAATAATTTAGTCTTAGTGTTGAGTAATCAAAAAACTACCAATATTATTTGTGAACTTTTAAGATAGTTTTGTTGTTGCATTTTAGTAAACAGTTTTTAATTAAACATAATCATTCTAAATAATCTCTTTTTAATAATGAAAATATTATCAATTAGTGCTATTGTACTTGCAACAACAATTTCTACATTTGTCTTTACAGGTTGTGGAGAAGCTCCAAAAAGTGATAACGCAACAACTGCGGAGGCAAAAAGCAAAACAGACGAACAACAAAAACAAGAAGCAGCCGCAAGCAAACTTACTATTGATGTGGCTAGTAGCAAAGTTGGTTGGGTTGGTAGCAAAAAATTAGGTGACAAACATAACGGATTTTTGGGTATCAAATCTGGCTCACTTGACATAAAAGATGGTGCGCTTATAGGTGGCAAAATTGCACTGGATATGGATAAACTAACTGTAACAGACATTACAGATACCAAAAAGAATGGAGATTTGGTAGGACATTTGAAAGGAGAAGACTTTTTTGATGCAAAAAAATTCCCTGATGCTTCTTTTGAAATTGTTAAGGTAGAGAAATGGGACGCAAATGCACAACGTGGTGACCTTGACCCAAAATTTAGTATTGCTGACCCAACTCACGCTATTACAGGTAATTTGATGATGAAAGGTGTTACTAAGAGTATTACTTTTCCTGCAAAAGTATCTTTGACTGACACAGAACTTAAAGCGCAAGCAAAATTCAATATTAAGCGTTTTGACTGGAATATCAACTATGGTAGCAAAGAATCAGCAGAAAACAAAATTATCAATAACGAGGTGAACTTGGAACTTGATATTACTGCAAAAAAATAATCAGGATTTTTAGGATTTAAAGATTTTAGGATAATACAAATTACGAATAACAAAAAATGTTATTCGTAATTTTTTTGTTCTGTTTGATTTTTTCTTGCTGTTGGAGGATTTTTGGAGTGTTTTTGTTGTCAGGATTTATGGAAATGTCTGATAACACAGTAGCACAAAACCACCCCAATATGGTAATTTTATGCTTATAGAAGTGCTTAAATACATTGTTTGGCGTAGTTT
>JANYGM010000366.1 GCA_025362415.1 bacterium | reverse complement strand
GGTGCAGGTGGTAAGTTTGGGGGGCTGATGGACGCACAATCCAAAACTTTCAATGGTCTTACTTCCAACTTTAATGACAACATTACTTTTGTTCAGCAAGAATTTGGGGGTGTTTTACTTCCTTATTTGAAGATGGGTATTGATTTTTTCATTATTTTTGCAAAGGCAGCGGCTGATTTCGCAAAAACACCACTAGGGAAATTTGTTTTTTTAGCGGCAATAGGTATAGGAATACTGCTTTTTGTATTGGGTGGCACTATACTGGCTATGAGTTTAGCTCGTTATGCCTCTGTTTCCCTTGCTAGTAGCTTTTTGCAAATGGGCAAGGCATCAATAGCTAATGCTTTTGCCACGCAAGGGCTTACTGGTGGACTTCGTGCCTTAGCGGTTTCTGCGTGGCAGGCTTTATTACCTTTTTTACCTTATATTGCTATTGCAGCAGCAGTTGCAGGAGCTTTTATGTTGATTAGTAATGCGGTAAGTGCTTATAGTGATTATATTTCTGAAGCAGGAATGAAAGGAAAAGGATTTACATTATTTTTACAACAACTTGGAGGCTTTGTAACGGCACTTGTGCAGGTTTTTAGTTCTTTTGATGGTAAAAGTTTTGATTTGGGCGGAATGGAAGCACGCCTTACAGAATTAGGAATATTGGACTTGGTACTTAATATGGCTACGTGGGTCGTGAGAATAAAAACTATCTTTACCTCTATTATTACAACTTTTGGAAACATCATTGGTTACATTGGTCAGGTGATAGATACCATTAAAACAGCTTTTAATTCGCTACTGAACAGTGTTATTAAGTTTACGCCTGAAATGGATAAGACGACAAGTAGCCTAGATAATTGGATAGTAGTAGGGAAAATAATGGCAGGTTTTATTGTAGGAGGGCTTATTGTGGGTATCATAGCACTTACAGTAAGTATGTGGAGTTTTGCTAGTGGTGTGATAGCCGCTACGTGGCCAATACTTTTAATTATAGGCGCAATAATCCTCATAATAGCTATAATGATGAATTGGGGCAGTATTTGCGACTGGTTTATGGAGAATATTTGGGCGAGATTTGGAACTGAAATTACCTTTGTGATAGGTATAATAATGGTAATGCTGATACCTACACTTGTTTCTGCTACTTTGGGCTTCTTTTCTTTGGCGGCAAGTGTGCTTGCCGTGATGTGGCCTATACTAGCAGTAATAGCAGTAATAGTTGCTATTATAGCTATTTTTGTGTATTGGGACGAAATAGTAGCTTGGGTATCAACTAACTTCGTGATGGCTTGTAATTGGATTGCAGGACTTTGGCAAGAAATGACAGTCTTCTTATGGGGTGTTTTTGTAGGTTTCCTCAACTGGCTTATTTCCGTTCCAGAAACCTTCGTAAGTTGGGGCGCAAGTATTGTAGAAAATATAAAAACAGGTATTGCTAATGCTTGGGAAGGCTTTAAGTCGTGGTTTTTGGGTAAGATAATGGATATTCCAGGCGTGGCACTTGCTATGGAAGCAATGGGTGGCGGAGGTGGTGCAAATACTAGCGGAATGCTAGCAAGTGCTACTGGTGTAACAGGAACTACTGCAAGTGCTACAGGTGGTATGTTTTCTAATATTGCTAGTATCACCGCAGAACAAAAAGCACAACAATACGCCCAAAGTTCGCCAAACGTCAATGTCAATGTAGCAGAATCTCAAAAACAACCTATCATCAATAACATTATTGTTGATGGTGAAATTCTCACCAAAACGGTTAATAATAAGAATGAAAATGATAGAAATAGAAGAAGTTAAATAATTGTGAATTGTGAATGAATACAAATTATTGTAGCAATAGCTAATAAATTTCTAACAAAAAAAAATCCGCTCAAAAAGCGGATTTTTTAAATTTAAACTATTAAAATTATACTAAAATCAAAAAAACAACTTATCTTAAATAGCTGGGAACACTTTTTTGAATTTTCTTACTGAAAAAACGACTTTTTCAATGTACAATTCATTGCCTTTCAAATCTAGTTCTGGCATCTCCAATTTTTTAGGCCAAATCTCACTAAATTCATAGATAGTAAGTTTTGTGAGCAAATCAGCACCTAAAAGCACTAGTTGCCCAGATTTTCTGTAGCCTGCAGGTTGAAGTAATGTGCCTAGGTCATAATCCATACACGACTTAAACCATTCATAAATAGGGTCAGCAGCTCCCAAAATACCTACTTTCAACATTTCAATTTCCAAATCTCCAGTTTTAATTTTCCCTGGATACTCAATGTTGTGCGTGCCTGCACCTACCTCAATAGGTTGGTTTTCCAAAGATGGTACTTTGACTTTTTGCACTTCAATTTCTGACAATACGTTTAATCCTGGAATGATTAAACGCCACATAAACGTATTTAGCGGATTTCCTTGTAATGACATATATTTTTGGGTTAAAAAATAAAAGTTAGACTATTTCAGCAAAAGAACCTAAATCAGATACACCTGCCCTAATACTGATAATTTCATTTGCCACTATTGGCGCAAACAGAAAATCAGCAGAAAAACGCCCTTGTTGCAAATCATCAAGCGTATTAAATTGCAAATCTTCTACTGTGCTTGCAAATTGGTCACCTTGCCACGCCCATTTATTAGGGTGAATTGCCCTGCCAGTTTCTAAGGATTCAATGAAAGGCTTTACGGCTACATACACATTTTCATACATTTTAAGGTCGTTTGGCTCAAAATTGAATTTTTCAATAATGCCCAGCAAAGTTTCTCTAATGTACATAGCAAGGTCTGCCACGTTGTCAAACTTTAAAAGTTTGGTTTGGTCTAAAAGTAGCGTTCTATTGCCCCAATAAACGGTTTTACCTGTGCGGTGTATGCCCACAGCGTTGATGCCTTTTTCGTAAATGTTGTCGTAGTCGTCCTTTAAGGCTGGTGAAAGCAAATTATAAGGGCAGCCCACCACATCATTAGGCAAAACGCCACGTTCTAAGCCTGCAGCGACCAACCATTGCAAAGATTTTTTCATTTCCAAAGCGCAAACATCAGCAATAGCAGAAATAAGCACTTTTGCACCCTTATAAAACACACGAATATCTCCAGCAATCAGTTTTCCAAAATAGGTATCAAGTGCAGGGTGACTATAAGCACCCGTTCCCATTCTATAATCCTCCATACCATTTGCCGTAAGCTCTAAGGGCGTTCTAATCACAAAACGCATATCTTTGCGTTTAGCGCAATAGTCTGCAAGTCCTGCATCTACTTCAGGCATTGGGGCATCAAAATTATAGATAACTTTGCTATCTACAACTTCATTGAAAGCGTGCCAACCAGTACCACCATTAGCAAGACCGTTATAACTTTCAGCAGAAATAGGTAAGGTTTGAATACCACCGCCAAGTATTAAGTAACCACCTGTATTTTGAAAAGTAACCGTTGCTAGTGGATTTATTGGGAAAACATTAGGAAAAATACCCTTCAACATTACAAGTGTTTTCTCACGGTATTTATTGACAAACTGCTGGTTAATCTCCAAAATATCAGCTCTTGTTACATTTCTTTTGATATTTTTAAGGATTTGGTCTTCCATTCCTTTTTGTCTTACCAAAATATCACAAACAAGGGGTAAACTACCTGATATGGTCACCTCCACATCATTATAACCTATTCCTGGATGAAGAGAAAATGCACGTATATTAGTGGAAGGA
>JANYGM010000332.1 GCA_025362415.1 bacterium | reverse complement strand
TTGCTTTTAAAGTAGGTTATTTAATTTTAAGTGATTTGCCAGCGTTGTTTTGTACTTTGTATTAACTCACAATTCACCATTCACAACTTACAACTTAGTTGATAGAAAGTTTGGTTTGATAAGTTTTATCAGCCACTTTCACACGTACCACATACAAGCCTTTACTTAATTGTTTAGAAGCATCTATGTTTTCTATTTTACCGTTATCTGTACTTTGGATTTCTTGTTCAAAAACCTTAGCACCTGTCAAACCATAAACAGAAATAGTAGTCATTTCACTTCTTTCTGGTATATTGATACTAAATTTACCATTATCAGAAGGGTTTGGATAAAGAAGTATCTGTCCATCTCCAATATTCTTTTTATTTGTTACGGCTATTATTTTAGAGATATTTCTCTTCGTGCCATCTTTATCAGTTTGCGCCAAGCGGTAATAATTGATACCAGAAATAGAACTAAAATCATCTAAGCCATAAGTATTAATAGTAGTAGGGCTAGTATTAGCAGCTACTGTGCCTATCTCTACAAAACTATCAGCACGCCCATTAGGACTACGAGATACTGTATAAGAAGCTACATCTTTCTCTGATGTTACAACCCAATTTAAACGAACTCTATCATCTACATACTTACCATTAAAGTCAATAAGCTCTACTGGTAAAGGAATAAATTTGTAGGCTAACGCAAAATCTCCATTTCCTAGATATGAAAACACATCAGAAGTGAAACTTGTAGCTGTCCCATTAAAATCAGCTGTTCCACCCAAATCTATCCAAGTACTACCATTGAGTACAGGTCCAAATCCCCTTTTGTCTTTCAAAGAGAATGTTCTTGATACAGATGTCCCACCACCAAAATCTACTGCTGGCGTTTGTATAATACTAGCCTCTACTGTTGCTGTTGCTCCATTAGGGTCTCCTGCATTATAGTTAGCTATTGTAGCAGGTGCTAATGGTGGAGGCAACGTTTGTGTAGTTGGGTCAAAAAACAATTTAATAGCTCCATAATCAAAATCAGCTCTATATATATCAGACGTATCAGCCACCGCAGCAGATATGTTTGGTGTAATAGGGAAATTGATATTTTTCACATTCCAATAACAACGCTGCCCAATAGCATTAAATGGTGCTGGTACTATACGGTTATTAGGTGTAGTAGGTGGTGGTCCTACTATTTGTGTAATAGAAAGCGCAGTACTAATACTTCTTGTGAGCCTAGTTCTAAAATCCACACGGAAGATATATCCAGTAGCATCACCAATAGGATATTCACGGAAAATATCAGCGGCAGCAGTATTAAATATACGAGCTACAGGACCAACTACATAACTATTTGAACTTGCAACACCTGCTCCCCCACCAGAATCAATAATAAGCTCATTATTTGTACTTGCTATAATATTTCCTGTAAAGAAAGTTATACCACCAGTACCATTGATACCAGAAATAAAAACACGGCTATTAAGCGTTACACTAGTTCCTACAGTTTTTCTTAATTCCACATCATTAAAATTTTCTGGTTGTTTTACTGTGGCACTTCCATTTACTGTAAATGGATAGAAGAAGTTTCTCACAACCGTTTGGTTAGTTGTACCAGTAAATCTTATAAGACCTGCTGTAGGTTCAAAAATACCATTATTTGTCCAATTCCCCTTAATATCAATAGTAAAGTTACCATTATTAGCACTCAAAAGCCCATTAACAGAACTATTATTGATAGTAAGATTATTTTGTACATACATATTGCTATTCAAATCTGTACGTGGTCCTATAAAAGTAACATTATGGAAAGCATTAAATTTAGTAAAAATGGCATCAGCAGAACTAGCACTACCATTGTAAATAGCTCGTCCAAAATCTCTATTAAAGTTTACTATAGCACCACCATTCAAAAAAGTAGTAGGAAAGGCTACAAGTTTAGAGCTTTGGATAGTACCCACTCCAGCTATAACATTAGCAGCTGCTACCGCAGTACCATCTGGGTCATTGACATTACCATTAAGGAAACGCCCCTCATTACTCCAGCTTTTACCTACATTTAGTTGCGCACCTGCATTAGCTATAAGTATAATAGCATCATTGATACTTGTTGAAGCACCTACTCCTTTATTCCTTATAATTGTCAATGCTTCTTCTGCTTGTACTATTGGTGCATTGATAGCCGTCCCTATTTGTAATATAATACGTCTATTATCTAGTGCGCCAGGTGTGGTTGTACCAGCTTGAGATATTTTAATAGATTTTACATTAACATTACTTGTAATGATAACTTTATAATCCAAATTATTAGTAGTACCTTTTTCAAAGTTAGTTCTATCCAACACAACATTATCTGTAATAGTTGGTACTGCTACAGGAAACCAATTTAAGGCATTATTCCAATCTGTACTTGTTGCTCTTAATGCCTCAGTAGCAGCATTAACTAATCCTGCGGTAAGTGCCGCACCTGTCCAAGTAACAATATTTGGCTCAACCCAACGAATACAATTATTAACATCAGCAAGGTCTGTACTAGCATCTACATCAGCATCAAAATCTTCACCTGCATAACCACCAATAGCCAAATTAAAAATTAGTTTGTTATTGCTATTTGGTGCAACAGCAAAACTGCCTTTTGCTTGCACATTCCCCCAAAAAACATTAGAACCAGTAGTTAGAGGAGAAGGAAAGTTCGTATTTTCTATATACAATGTACTTACTGGATAAGAAGCTAAAGCTACATTGATACCTGTTCCATAATTAGGGAAAGCTGTATTATGCACTTTAAGCAAAGTACCAGTATCTGTTCCATTAGTAAAAGTACAATTACTAAAACATCTTTCATCTCTTACTCCTGTTACTATATTACCTGTTGTACCTGTTAAAGTAGGTATACCATCTCCATTTACATCTATATCCAAAGCACGAGAAGTACTAGCAGTTGACATATTAACTCCGTCAGCATCCATAAACTCAAAGGTGTAAAAACGTGCCCTAATCATTCCTTCTACCGTAAATGCAAAGCGAGCATTTGGGAAACCAGTACTACCAAATCTGGTAATAAATGAAGAGGTATTTGAAGCACCTAGTGCTTGCAACAAACCACCATTTTCTACTAATAAAGTACGCAAATTAGCTGTAGCAGCATCTATTTCAAGTTTTACACCTGGTGTAAGATTCAAAATTCCACCATTAGCAATACGTAATATATTTATTCCTGCAGCTCCTGCAGGTGAGAAAAACCTTAATGTTGTGTTGTTAGATGAGTTTACTCGTCTATTATTTTCAATAACTGTTCCTTCTGCAGTACCAGTTGTTCCACCAGCACCAGAGGTTATAAAATTATCTAGTAAGTTATATTGTACCAAGGCAGCAACACTTTGGCTAGCACCTGCACCATTAGTATAAACAGTATTACCACCTATACCAAAAGTAGTAGCAAGCGTTCCCCAAGGAATATCACCATTAAGAAATGTAACTGGCGGCAAAGCCTGACCACCAGTAGTAATAGTTCTAGCAGCTGCTGCTAGTGTTGTATTGATAGGGGTAAAGAATATTCTTCTTCCACCTCTTACTTCGCCTCTATTGGTAAAACTTCCACCAAATACCCCATAAGCACTTACCAAATCCAAAGAGCCTCCTATTTCCATAGTAAAGTTTCTTTCTACTATAAAAGGAGTTTCAGAGTTCATAGTAAGGTCGCCTGTAGTGATAGTTGCATCAAATTTTACAGGCATAGCTGTTGCATTTCCTTGAAAGAACACACCACCACCTTGTGAGCCAGCAATGATTACATTAGAAGAATTAAATAATACTTTATTAATTTCTAAATGCGAAATATCTCTTGCACCACTCAAACGTACTTGTTGCACACTATTCGTAATTAAACGAAGTAATGAAAAATCATTTGTTCTTTGATACTGCCCACCAAAATAGAAAGATAAGTTACCTCCTAACTCAAACACTCCAGATGTACCCACCGCAGCAGGAGTAGCTGTGTGTATGATTCCCCCGTTGCCAATACCAATGGCATCATTTTCTACTCTTAATATTTTGTTATCAATATTTACTGTTTTATCAGAGCCAGGTGCAGTACCCGTTCTATTAACCAAAAGCCCAGGTGTAGTACCATTTGTACCATTGATGAGTAAGCTACCTGTAATCCAGACATCAGGAAACCCAACTGTAGGGTTGTCAATATCAACTAATGGCGTGGCTATATTTCCGCCTTGTGAGATAAATACCTCATAATCTCTATTTGTTTCTCCTGTTGGCTTATAACGGATAACAAAGATTGTTACAGGAAACCCACCAACCATAATAACTTTTGATTGTACAAAAGCACTTATAACAGGTTGCCCTGCCGCATAAGCAGGCGTAGTATATGGTGTAACTTCATCAAATTGAAATACTTCACCAGCACCCATTTTAGCATTAATGAAAGCAATATAAGCAGCTCTATTTGTTTCAGTTTTCACCAAGTTATCTTTTCCAGGAGGCACGTTTGGTCTAGTAGTTGCATTAATAAGTGTTTTATCTACCGTCCAATTGGCAACATTGTTCCAGCTGTTGGTATTTGCCTCACCAGTCCACCATATCAATTGGTTCGCTAAAAATATCACTCTTTCTTCTCCCCCACCTTTTCCTGTAGTAGTAGGACTAGCTACAGGCGCACCAGCATCATAACCACCATCATATACTTCACCCAAAGAACCACCTCTCGCACCCAAACAACCATAACAATAAATTATGTTCAAATCATTTACGCCATCAGTGTTAAAAGCAGCATCTTTATAATCATCAAAAAAGTTCACGATGTTATAATCACAACCTGCACTATTAGACCCAGAAGAACCAGAAAAAACTATTTCAGAAATATCTAATGCTTGCCCAGTATTGATAGTAAGTCCAGTATAGCAAGAAGCTCCCACTTGGAAAGAACAAGAACTAAAATTACGGTCTGTAGTTCCACCACCTATTATTGGTACAGGCAAATCTGGTGTACCAGGAAATAGCACATCTGCATTACCAATGCTTGCACCTTTCAAAACTTTCATTCCGCCCTTACTTTGCGCATCTGCTATTACGCCAGAGTTACTATTCACAAAATCATTTAAAAAATTACGGTTTACACCTGCTACACCATTGTTCAGTGCATCTTGAGTCGCTGCAGTAGTCCCATAATTAAATTCTCTTGCACTTTGTGCGTTGGGTAAAGTTGGGAAAAATCCATCATTAACAGCACCTTGAAATAAAAAATCTGCATAAGATGCATTCACTTTTGAACCACTGTATGCACAAGTACGGTAATATGTACCTGCTTGAATATCACGTGTAATAATCACACGAGAAGAAGGAATACCATTAAGTGTCATTTGCCCACCATCTCTTACCCTCAAAAATGTACCCGTAGCCTGCCCACCAGTAGCCATATAAAATGTACTACCACCTGTTACAAGAAATCTACCAAAAACATCTAATATATCTGTATTAACAAGAGTAGCATCAGCCTCATCACCAAAATAAAAGTCATTGGCAGCTGTACTAAATCTATATCCTACACACACAACCATATCACCTAATACTCGCATACCACCAGTGACACCAATCTTACCAATAGAAACAGTACGAACTGTACTTGCAGTAGTAGCACCTTGTCTAGCAATAATTACATTTGGTAAAACAATCCCAAGTGGTGTTCCTACGTTTTGGTCTAGAGCATTACGAAGTAAATAATTACCTCCAACATCTATATCACTATCTTCCGTAAAAACAACGACAGGTCTATCAGAATAACGTCCCAGCACGCTAGGGCTTCCTATATAAAAACCTGTTGTAGCAGTTGGCTCACTAGAATTATTATCTTTAAACTCCGCTCCTACCCACAATGTAAGTGATGTAGAACCACTGTTAACAGGTGTAGGCAAGCCCGCAAATAGTGCGTTTGTAAAATTTAAACCTGCGCCTGCATCTATGATAAGTTTATTTTTTACTTGCAAATCAGCAGAAGGAACATCTGTTCTTGTGCCATCAGCGTGAATCACAGTAAAGCCTGGTACTTGATTAACCACAGGCACAAAAGCTGTCACTTCGTTAATAAAAAGCAACCCACCTTGAATACTTAGTTGTTGTAATGCTCTAATCACAGTACCATTACCTGCACCTGTAGAGTTTTCTACAATACCTGTGGCAGTAGTTTTATTAATAACAAGTGTTCTAAAAGGTTGATTACTTGCTAAATTAGCAGAGGTAGCACCATTAGGAGTTATTTTTATGATTGATTTTGTAGTACCTACAAAACTTATAGTAGTGGCATTTGCAGAGAATGTAATAGGGTCTCCTTTAAAAAAAGTTCCAGTTTCAACTAGTGTCCAGTTTCCACTTATTTGAGGTACACTACCTGTATGCTGAAAATCACCACCAGAAATACATATATCCTTAAATTGAGGATTTGTTCCAGAAGGAATACTAAAATCTCCACTTTTTATAGCAAATCTACCAGCACAAATAATACCTTGTGTTGCTATGAATTTCGCAGTAGTAGTTTTATTGATGACAACAAACGCTGTAGAAAAATTAACGTGATTGCCGTTTAATGCACCAAAAGTCTGACCGTCTGTAGCTCCATTAAATTCTATTGTAGGAGTTGTACCATTAGTATTTATTGCACCCGTACTTACAGTAGGTGCAGTAATGTCTCCCCAATGTCTGCTTACTCTAAGGTAAGTAGCATTAAGAAAAGTAAGAGTTGCTCCTGATGCTATTTTTACATCTCTCACTTGTAAAGTGGAGCCAGGGTTACCTGTTGCAGGTGTTGTAGTTGTGTTAGTGCAAGCTGTAGCTGCTGCATCAAAAACTGGGTCAAGTGTTTTTTGTTCTCTTGCTATTGTGCCTCCTGGGATTGGTACAATCAAATCTCCAGCTATGACAAGTGTACTTCCTGGTCCTGCACCACCATTCAATGCACCAGAAGTAAGTATTAAATTATTAGCTATATTAAGCCCCAAAGTTGCACCATGTGTAAAGGATTTAACACTAGGTGTGTTACCATAATCAATTTCAAGGTTAAATAAATTTACAACTCCTGCTACTGTTAATGTTATTGTCCCACCTCCTGGTGTAGAAGCACCACTACCCAAAGTAAGTGTAGATGCTCCTGGAACAAAGCAAGTGTTATCTCGTAGTGTCATTATACCATCTGTAACTCTAAGTGCAAAATCAAAAGCACCACTTACATTTATTCTACAATTTTGTCTTACTGTAATGGTTTTTGCAGATAATCCCATCCCATTAGCATTTACTTGCAATATAGCATTAGGTCCTATACCCGTTCCAATAGTAAGAATTTTACAAGCAGCATTAGGTATATCCACTATACAAGTAAGGTTATTAGGAATATT
>JANYGM010000304.1 GCA_025362415.1 bacterium | reverse complement strand
TATTATTGATGAGATAAAAACAGTTTTGCCTATTACGACTATTTATATTTTAGGCTTTAAATTGCCTGAAATAGAAACGCCCTGCCTAAAAGTTGAAAGAAATTATAAAGATTTGATTACTAAGAAAATCCTTAAAAAAAGGAGTGATTTTGTAGAAAAACTTACACACGACAGTTTTATAGTACAAGTGGATAGAATTACGGGCAGCTATCAAACAAAACTAGAGAAATTATTGAGTGTTTTTGAACAAACTAACTTTGTAGATGATACAAAAGTCGTAAAAGAGTTCACGCACAGCACTGATTTAGAAGGGATTAAGCTAATAACTGATATTCTACATTATTCTGGGACAAATCCAGAAGAAAAAAAGAAAATAGAAGTAGAGCAAGAGGCGTGGAGGAGTATAGACGAGCTTTTTAGTAGTCAGAGAAATGAATTTATTAAGCAAAGAAATGAGTTTATTAAACAACAGTCTGAAAGCCAAGAAAAAATATACCAAAAAGATAAAGAACTTGCCAAGCAACAGAAAGAAATAGAAGCCCTGAAAAAATTGCTCAATAAACAAAAATAAAAATTTTATGATTATAGCCAATCCAATATATGATGTTGTATTTAAACGCCTAATGGAAAATGAAAAAGTAGCTAAATTTTTCATTAGCACTTTACTTGAGCAAACCATAGAAACAGTAGAAGTAAAACCTCAAGAGTTTACTTATAATGATAATATAATTGGAATTTCTCTTTTTCGTCTTGATTTTATTGCGACCATAAAAACAGAAACAGGAGAGCTGAAAAAAATCCTTATTGAAGTACAAAAAGCTAAAAATATCACAGATATAATCCGTTTTAGGAGTTATTTAGGAGAACAATACAAAAAAGAAGATGTTATTGATGAGATAAAAACAGTTTTGCCTATCACGACTATTTATATTTTAGGCTTTAAATTGCCCGAAATAGAAACACCTTGTCTGAAAATAGAAAGAAATTATAAAGATTTGATTAACAAAAAAATCCTTAAACAAAGAAGTGATTTTGTGGAAAAACTTACACATGACAGTTTTATAGTACAAGTGGATAGAATTACGGGTAACTATCAAACAAAACTAGAGAAATTATTGAGTGTTTTTGAACAGACTAACTTTGTAGATGACACAAAAGTAGTAAAAGAATTTACACATATTGCTGATTTAGAAGGAATTAAGCTAATAACTGATATTTTGCATTATTCTGGGACAAATCCAGAGGAGAAAAAGAAAATAGAAGTAGAGCAAGAGGCGTGGAGGAGTATAGAAGAATATTTTGATAGTCAAAGAATTGAACTCCTTAAAAAATACCATGTGCAACAAGAAAAAATATATCAAAAAGAAGAGAAAATTGAACAACAGCAAAAAGAAATTACAAAACAACAAAAAGAATTTGCAAAACAACAAAAAGAGATGACAAAACAACAAAAAGAAATAGAAACTCTAAAAAAACTACTTAATCAACAAAAAGAAACACTTTAAATCCCAATTAAAATGGCAATTCAGATAGAAGAAGACGAGAACAATGACTCGTATGATAATAACAACAATAACGACAATAATAGAGGTGGAGGAGGTTTTAGTGGTGGTGGTGGTTTTGGTAATATTATTGGAATGTTACTACCGTTTTTGTTCAGAAATCCTAAAATGGGCTTTGCTGTCCTTCTTATTGGTGGACTTGGCTACTTCGTGTATAGCAAATTCTCTGGAACAAGTAACAGAAATTCTAGCTCACGCAATTCTAGTTCTATGGCACGTGGTGCAGATTTAAGCCCAAAAGTTTTTAGTGAAGCCTACGTTTTTGAGCCACTTTCTGCCACAGGAAACACACTTCCAGAACGTGTTTCATTGGAACAATATGCGCCAACTCGTAAAAATCAAGGTGGACAAGGCTCTTGTGTGGGTTGGGGAAGTGCATATGCAACTCGTACCATTTTAGAAGCAGTTGCAACAGGAAAAAACCCTGATAATATTGCTTTTAGTCCATCTTTTTTGTATAATCAGATAGGACTTGAAGGTTGTCAAGGCTCGTATGTGCAGCGTGCAATGGATAATATGCTACAAGTTGGCTCTTTGCCTTTTACAGAATTTCCTTATACAGACCAATCTTGCTCAAAAAAACCTAATCAGTCAGAATTACAGGAAGCAGCACAATACAAAATGCGTGGCTCAAACCGCCTTACCAAAAAAGAAAATGATTTGGAAATTGATATGTTAGCAATGAAACAAAATATTGCTCATAAAGCTCCTGTCGTGATAGGAATGATGGTTGGAGGTAGTTTTATGCAAGATATGATGGGGCAAAAAGTCTGGAAACCAACGCAATCTGATATGAAAATGCGTGGTTTTGGAGGGCATTGTATGGCAGTTATTGGATATGATGATTATTTGGAAGGTGGCGCATTTCAACTTATGAACTCTTGGGGAGAAGATTGGGGGCAAAAGGGACTTGCTTGGGTGCGTTATGCTGATTTTAAACATTTTGCCAAAGAAGCTTATGGCGTTTTTCCTTTGAGAGATGCCTCAAAACCTGCAAATAGCGTTTTTAATGCAAAAATAGGTTTGATGCTCAATGAATCTAAGCAAAATATTGCTTTTAAATTGGTAGGAGGGAACGTCTTTGAAAGTGTGCAGGCACTCAATAAAGCAGATAAAAAAGGCTCAAAATTCAAAATTCAGGTTACAAATTCAGAAGAATGTTATACTTATGTTTTTGCAGAAGAGAACAACGCTAGTAAAGTGCTTTTTCCTTATACAAAAAAACATTCTCCTTATTGTGGGATTACAGGTACACGTTTGTTTCCAAAAGATTATAGTATGTTTCCTGATGCAGTGGGAGCAAAAGACTATATGGCGGTTGTTATGACCAAGCAAGCTATTGATTTTGATGCCCTTAACAAAAGGATAAACAACTCAAAACGTGCTAATTTTGCAGAAAGAGTAAATGAAGCATTGGCGCAAGAAACTACAAAAGGAACTTTCCAAGCAGGAAATTTGGTTGAAGTGCAAGGAGCAAACGACAATAAAAATGCTATTGCAATTATTTTGGCAATAAATAAGAAGTAATTTTAATTAGAAATTGTGAATTAGGAATTAGGAATGAATACAAATTTATAAAATAATCTATAAAAAACCCTGAAAGGGTTTAACTATCATAACCCCACGTGGAACGTGGGGAAACACGTAATAATAATTATCTTAATAAATAATAAATGAAAAATAATAATTTTAAAGCCTATTTATTGGCTGGATTTGTGGGAATAAGCCTTTTTTCTTGTAAAGAAGAGAAAAAATAAGAAGCAGCTATTTTTAAACCTGAAATAGTAGTTTCTGGAAATTATACAGGACAAATCACTGATGCGTATGTAACGCTTGAAAAACTCAACGCAATGAGCTATAACTTTGATTATAAGATTATTGACAGCGTGAAAATTGTGGATAAAAAATTCTCTTTTAAGGTAAAAGGAGATTCTGCGGAAAATTATAGACTGTATTTTTCTGTTACAGGCAATGTAATTCCAATGGTTTTGGGTGGGCAAGATGTGAGTATTAAAGATATAAATTTCGCAAATTTGGAAAAATCTTACACGCTTGCAGGTACAAAAGATATGGAAAATCTTAATAAAATTCATAATATTTTGGGTAGATTTGCGCTAGAAGGTGCGAAAATGCAAATTATGTTAGATTCTGCACAAGCAAAAGGTGACGAGAAAATGCAAAAAGAAATTATGGTAAAAAGTAAAGAAGTGAAAAACAAGTATATGGATGAAGCAAAAAAAGAATGGGATACAATGTTTCCTTCTGTTGGTGTGTGTTTTGCGCCTGCTTTGCTAGACCCAACCGACAATAACGACCTAAAATATCTACGTTCTCTTTCTGCTAAAATGAAACCAGTTGCTACATCTGTAGCCAAAAAACGCTTTGTAGAGTTTGTAGATGCTATCATAGGCGCAGGGGAGACCGCAACACCTGAAAAATTGAAAAAATTAAAAGGAGAATAGAAATTTAAAACCTCACCTAAAACAATAAAGAAATGAAAAAGATATTATTATTAATAATAATCATATTTGCCACTAATTATTCTAACAATGATAATTTTAAGTCTAGTTGGTTATTAAAATCAGTTACATATATTGAAGAAGGGTTAGGGATTATTTCTGAAGAAGAAGAAAGGATACGGAATAAAAGAAAAGATGACCAAATTGCTCTGAAAGAAACTATAGCAAATAATAATAAAATGCTCAATCAACTTAATTTGCATCAAAAACATTATAATGAAGCTGAAAATTTTGATGCTTTTGTAGATGGTGCTTTAGGAGTAGAAGGGCAAAGATGGAATAGATTTGCAGATAGGAAATTAGGATTAGGCACTATGGTTTCTAATTATAGAGCTAAAGAGGTAATGCAAAAAGATAAAAACTCTAAAGCTAAAGGTGGGCAAGGAGAAGATTTGTCTAGAGACGAACAAGTGTATCTGGAATCTATAGGTGAAAGTAATGATATTAACAGCATAACTCTCTACCAAGATAATTCTGCTGTTAAATTGGGAGAAACTGCTATGGTATCAGCAGAATTACTAGCCCTGATACTATTTATTTGGTTGATAAGAAAGTTGTCTTCTTTTAAAACTAAAAAAGAAGTAGCAGAAAATAAAATAGTACAAAAAGAAGTAAAAGAAGAAGAACTTTCACAAGAAAAAAAGAAAACGACACAAAAAGACTCTTTGGGTGATACAAATGAAATATTTGAGGCAAATGACCTTTTTGGAAATGCAAATGGGGTATTTGAGTCTGATGATAATATTAAAAATAAAATTGATAGAAATGAAAAAAACAAATAAAATATTCGCTTTGCTTATTATTGGCGGGCTTTTTGCAGCTTCTTGTCAAAAATCAAAACAAGAAAATACACAAGAAAATCAAGAAAAACCTGCAACAAATGAGATTAAAACAGAAGTAAAAACTGATAATGTTACTCAAAAACCAACAGAAAAAGTTGCTGAAAATCCTAAAACTAATACACCAAAAATAGGCTTAGAAATAGGAGATATTGCGCCAGATTTTAGTCTTCCAGATACAAAAGGAACACCTGTAACGCTAGCACAATTTCGTGGAAAAACCACTCTTATTGATTTTTGGGCGGCTTGGTGCGGACCTTGCAGGCGTGAAAACCCTAATGTTGTGGCAGTTTACCAAAAATATAAAGACAAAGGCTTTCAGGTTTTGGGCGTTTCTTTGGATAACGACAAGCAAAAATGGTTAGAAGCTATCACAAGAGATAATCTTACGTGGGCGCACGTGTCTGATTTAAAACATTTTGATTCTGCCGTAGTGCCTTTGTATCAAGTAGAAGGAATTCCTACTAATTTTCTAGTAGATAAAAATGGTATTATTTTAGGTAAAAGTTTGCGTGGCGTAGAACTTGCGCTGGCACTAGAAAAAGCTTTTTTAATTAGGAATTAGGAATTGTGAATTAGGAATGAATACAAAGATATTAAATAACTCGTTGTATTCATTAAAAATTCCTAATTAAAAATTCCTAATTCTTGTGAAGTCAGGTGTTTCCACCGGACTTCAATAAAATAACTCGTTGTATTCATTAAAAATTCCTAATTAAAATATAAAATTGTTCTATAAGTTATATTATGTTAAGTAGATTTTTTAAGGGTTTCAAAAACCTCTCCTTTTTTCTGTTTTGCTTTATTTTTCTTGTGAATGTTTTTGTAAATATTACAGAAATATTGGCACAGGAAAAATTACAAACTTTTTATAGACCTGACAAAAATAATCCTTCAGAAATAAAAATTTTGAAAGAAGAATTTGAAGTATCAGCTGGTGATAGTGCCAAAAATGGCATTTATAAAAGTTTTTATAAATCTGGAAAATTAGCTTTGGAAGGAAAATTTGTAGCTAATAATAAAGAAGGGAAATTCGTAGAATATCACGACTCTCTCCCACGTAAACCTAAAGGAATATGGAATTTTGCTAAGGATTTGAAAAATGGAAATATGATTATTCTAAGTTATAAAGGTGATACTGTTCAGAAAGGATTTTATAAAAATGATACCTTAAATGGTGTATTTATTCAGTATTATGAAGGTAATAAAATCCGTTCCAAGACGACTTTTAAAAATGGTTTACTCAATGGTAAATTAGAAGAATTTTATAATAATAGCACTAAAAATAACCCTGCTGGAACACTAAGTAAAACCGCTTATTATATTGATAATCAGTTGGATAAAGATGTAATTGTGTATTATGAAAGTGGCAAAATTAAGACTATTGAAACATTTAAAAACAATATGCAAATAGGTACAATCTATACCTATTATGATTTTAATCCAAATATTCCTGCCTCGCTCCTAGCCTTCCAAAAAAATCCTGACAACTATGCTAGTAAAGGCGTTCCGCACATGGAAATAGAAGCAGAAAATCATATTAAAAATGGCACTTTTCGTAGATATGCAGAAGATAGCAAATTATTGGAAGAATGTTATTATAAGAAAGACAAATTAGATGGAAGTTATAAAAGATTTCACGAAATAAAACCAACCATAAGTGTTTCTTCTAACGTAAATACAGGTACTAGCGCAGGTCTTTTAGCTGAAAAAGCAACTTATAACAACGGCTTGCGTATAGGAAATTATACAAGTTTTTATGAAGATGGAAAACCAAAAGAAAAAAGTAATTTTGCCAATCAAGAGCTTGATAGAGAAGTCCTGACTTATTACTCTAATGGGAATAAAAAAGCGGAATCTTTTTTTAGTGCAGGAAAACCTATCAAAACTTGGCTTTATTACCACGAAAACGGCAATTTGAGTGCCTCTGTTCCTTATCAAAATAACTTGGTAGATGGTATTAGGAAAACATATAACGACAAAAAAGAAATCTTAAAAGAAGAAACTTATGAAAATGGAAAGAAACATAAACTTACCAAAATCTATCAAAATGGGCTTTTGCATATAGAAGAAAACTATATTTTAGGGCGCAAAAGTGGTGATTATACAGAATATAGCATAAATAAAGATACCGCAGGAAAAGTAATTGTCAAAGGATTTTATAAAAATGATGTAAAACACGCTACTTGGGAGTTTTTTGACGAAAAAACAGGAGAAAGTATCAGAAAAGAGAAAATGGGAAAATAATTAAAATAAAAATAAAATAAAGCTAAATAAAGCTATATATTTGCACCATAAAATCCACTAAAATATTTATGAAATAATATTACCTTAAAATATAAATAAAGTACCAATTATGATAAATTTACATATAGATAAACAAGAAAAATATGTGCTTTTGCAGTTGCAAGATGCTAGATTAGATGCTACAAACGCTCCTTCTCTCCGCCAAATTGCGACAAAAGAAAGTGAACCAGAAGAGGTTTGCAATATTATTTTAGATATTACTGCTGCTAAATATATTGATTCGTCTGGGCTTAGTGCTATTTTAGTTGTTAATAGGCTTTGTAAAGACTTTTCAGGAAAAA
>JANYGM010000257.1 GCA_025362415.1 bacterium | reverse complement strand
CCAGCCCCTCCTTAGAATGGAGGGGAGCAAGATTCCCCTCCTTTTCAAGGAGGGGTTAGGGGTGGTTTTGATATTTATTTGTGCTAAACATTTGATTATCAAGTAATAAAAACTCTATTATACTAAGCTACTTAAGTTAGTAAAAAGCATCTTCAAAGTGCATTATTTCAGGTTCTTGATTACTTTTGTGCAAAATAGCAATTATATCAAAACGAATGTCATTTTGCCAATCTTCTTGGAAAATATACTCGTTAGCAGTACGCAAAAAAATCTTCTTTTTTGTCGCATTAACACTATTTTCAGGCATTCCAAAGGCATCAGAAGTGCGGTATTTGACTTCTACAAAAATTAAAGTATCATTCTTTTTGCAAATAATGTCTATCTCACCTCTTTTATAACGAAAATTGCGTTTAACTATCTCAAAATCTTGTTTTTGAAGATAATCACACGCAAGATTTTCTCCAAAAATACCTTTTTCAGTGTGTTTCATTTTTGCATAAAAATAATCCTAAAATTAGAATATTCCTAATTTTAGGATAACTTTATAAAAACCAAAAAATCTTTATTTTTTGCTTATTTCGTCTATACTCGTAAAATCCACC
Organism: bacterium; assembly: GCA_025362415.1. Classification (GTDB taxonomy): domain Bacteria; phylum Bacteroidota; class Bacteroidia; order Cytophagales; family Thermonemataceae; genus JANYGM01. The sequence continues at coordinate 2,019 of JANYGM010000257.1, read as the reverse complement.
ATCTAAAATGGCTGATGCTAATTTGTAATTTTTGCTCATTCCACTTACATTCAAATCCTCTATAACTACCTCGTTGTGGATTTTAGCTGCTTTTTTTTGTTCAAAAAAAAAGAATTCAATAAAAAAATAGGATAATGCTATTTTTTTATTGAATTCTTTTTATATTTAGCTTTTAATTTCAATTTATCTAAACATATCTAAGTAAATTTTTAAACAGAATTTTATGAATCTAATCCCAAGTATGATTTTGAAGCAGCTTTACACACGTGGAAGCTTGCGCAACGACAAACAAGGCATTGTTTTTTCTATCAAAAACCGCCTAAGTGATGCAAAACTTACAGGGCTGAAAAGCCTACTTGTAGGTGATAAGAATATCCCTTTGTCTGATATTTTTGTGGATACGGGTGATAGCATTATTGCTGCAACAGAAATCTCTGCAAGCAGTCCTATTGATTTTCCTTTGAGAAAAAACATCAATATTATTGCTAAAATGGACGTTTTGGCTGATGGAAAGTACAAAATTGAAATTGGTTTTGAGGCTAATCCTTTTGGTGCGCTAAAAATCAAAACAGAAGATTCTATTATCAAAGCAGAAAAACAAGGAATGCCAAAAATTCCTCGTAATGATATGGATGACTACTCTGAAGATGCCATCAAAGCTCGCCAGAAATTCGTGGAAGACTACTCTAAAATGAAAATTGAGCATATCAGCAAATATTCTTTTGACCCACATATTACCAACGGTAATTGTGAGCATTTTATTGGCGTAGCACAAGTGCCTATGGGTATTGCTGGTCCGCTTACGGTCAATGGAGAACACGCACAAGGGGATTTCTTGATACCAATGGCTACGGCAGAAGGTACGCTAGTTGCCTCTTACAACAGAGGTATGAAGGTTTTGAATATGAGTGGTGGCGTAACTTGTACCATTATTGGTGATTCTATGCAGCGTGCGCCTGTTTTTGTATTTGAAAATGCTCGTGAGGCTCGTGAATTTGAAAAATGGACACAAGCCAATTTCAAAAAAATTGCAGAAGAAGCTGAAGCTACTTCTAGCGTTGCAAAATTGCAATATATTGATTCTTATTTGTCTAACAAATTCACTTTCTTGCGTTTCAATTTTTCTACTGGTGATGCGGCTGGTCAGAATATGGTGGGGCGTGCTACTTTTGCGGCAAGTAGCTGGATGTTAGATAATTACACAGCAGGTAAAATCAAAGAATTTTACTTAGAATCTAACTTTGCAACAGACAAAAAAGCCTCTCAAATCAACATTATGCGCACACGTGGCAAACGTGTAGTAGCAGAATGTAAAATCAAAAGAGAAGTTTTGACACAATATATGCGTGTTGAGCCAGAAAACTTGATGTCGCACTCACGTGTAGCAAATGTTGGTTCTATCCTTTCTGGTGCTAATAACAACGGTTTGCACTCTGCAAATGGCATTACAGCAATGTTTATTGCTACTGGACAAGATGTAGCCAATGTTTCTGAATCTTCCGCAGGTATTTTGTACTCTGAACTTGCGCCAGATGGAGATTTGTATATGAGTATTACTATTCCTTCTTTGATTATTGCTACTTATGGTGGCGGTGTGAAACTTGCTACTCAAAATGAATCTTTGGAGATTTTGGGTTGCTCTGGAAAAGGGAAAGTAAACAAACTAGCTGAAATCATTGCTGGTGTGGTGCTTGCAGGTGAAATCTCACTTGCTTCTGCTATTTCTTCTTCTGACTGGGTTTCTAGTCACGAACAATTTGGTAGAAACCGCTAATTTTGTCAATTACGAATTACGAATTATCAATTACGAATTATCAATTACGAGTAAAAGCGTTTTCAAATCTTACAAGATTTGAAAACGCTTTGTTTTGTTATTTACACTTAGATAACGACATTGTTAGTTTGTATTACAGTCCAGCGGACTGGCATATTTATAGAAAATAAGTAAAAAATGTATTTCGCTCCAGCGGAGCGGCACTAGCAAGGGCTAGTTTTATAAATATTGCGCTCCGCTGGAGC
>JANYGM010000249.1 GCA_025362415.1 bacterium | reverse complement strand
TGCAATGAAGGTCAGACCATAACCCTTTTTAAAACGAACTTACTGTTTGTTATTAGTGGACTGACCTCCGTTCCACTACGGTACAGACCACTAATAACAAACAGTGTACGGCAGCAAATTAAGAGCTTACATTCTTGTTTGGAAAATGCTCAAAAAGTGAATTATTGGTTAAAAGAAGAGGGTTTTTCTATGGATATGTATCAGAGAATAATGCTTTATTTATCTAGTATCATTTGCAAAAAGAAATAATACCTGCTATTGAAGCAGTAAAACTGTCAAAAATTAAGCAACTAAACGGAAAAGTTTCTTTAAAACTTGACGCAAAAAACAAACTCTGAGCATATTAGCCTTTGGGTTGGGGCAAAAATCCTAAATTTGTATCCTATCTGGTTTACCATTAAAAATAAAAATAATTCAAATGAATATTTCACCTATAAGTATCACGCCACTTGCTTTGGAAGAAGTCAGAAAAATAATGGCAAATAAAGGTATTCCTGTGGGTTATAGCCTGCGTGTGGGTGTACGTGGAGGCGGTTGTGGGGCATCTTTTATGTTAGGTTTTGATACTGAAAAAGCGTTTGACCAAATTTATACCTACGAAGATATTTTGGTTTTGATAGATAAAAGGCAACTAATGTATGTTTTGGGCATTCTGATAGACTATGAGCAAACCGCAGAGGGTATTGGATTTACTTTTGCTAAACAATAACATTCAATTACGAATTACGAAATAATTTTTTTTATTCGGTCTGTGCTACGCTGTTTAAGTTTGGAATGGTCTGTACCATAGTGATATAAGAAATACAAGAGTGGTATTACCTGTTTTATACTGCAAACGGAAAGGATTTCGGAAAACAAATTTTGTATTAGTTCCAGCGGAATGGCACTAGCAAGAGCTAGTTTTATAGAAATATGATTGTATTTGTATTAAAGCTCCAGCGGAGCGAAATATTTATAAATATTTCGCTCCGCTGGGGCTTTAATACATTTTTTGACCTGTTTTTCTATAAATATGTCAGTCCGCTGGACTTTAATACATTTTCCGAAATTCAAGCCGTTCACAGTATAGTTTCTTTTCTTGATGTTTGGAAAGTTCTGCTATTTGTTCACCTTGTTTAGAGAGTTGCTTAGAAATATCATTGAACGCAGAATTTTGATTGTCAAAATGTCTTACCACAAACGCCTACAAGATAAGTTTTTGGGCTGGGGCAACTATTTTGATGAAAATATCATTAATACTTGGCACATTTTCTTGAAAACTAAGCAACTGCACTTTTTCCAAAAGCAAACTAATCAAAGCATTGTTATTTGATGTATTATTCATTTCTGTTTCTTTCAGACGAATAATAGCCTCATTGTGTTCTTTGTGGCTTATTTGAGATAAAATCTCAATGTTTTCTGGCAAATTTTCAAGTGCGCCAATAAACTCAATTTTAAATGAATTATCTTTGTATTGATTTTTGATGTCTTTTGTTTTTCCATCTAACATTTTTTGAGAAAGATGTATTAACGCAATATTGTCGCACATTTCTTCTACGGATTCCATACGGTGCGTAGAAAATATGACCGTTGTTCCTTTGTTTTTTAGTCTAATAATTTCATCTTTGATAAGACTTGCATTGACAGGGTCAAAACCTGTAAAAGGCTCATCAAGTATCAAAAGGGGCGGTTCGTGCAAAACCGTTGCAATAAATTGTACTTTTTGTTGCATACCTTTTGAAAGGTCTTCTACATTCTTAAATGCCCAATCTGAAATTTCAAACCTTGCAAACCAATCCCTAATTTTTATTTTGGCATCTGTGGCAGAAAGTCCACGTAGTTGCGCCATATACATTAGTTGTTCTCCAACTTTCATTTTTTTGTAAAGTCCACGCTCTTCTGGCAGGTAACCAATTTGTGGGATATGTTTTTCTGCAAGTGTTTCACCATTGAACAAAATAGTCCCTTCATCTAGGCTGATAATCTGTGTTATAGTGCGTATGAGTGTACTTTTACCTGCGCCATTAGGACCTAAAAGCCCAAAAATACTGCCTGTTGGTATGTCAAGACTGACGTTACTTAGTGCCTTGTGTGTAGCAAAACTTTTAGAAACTTTATTTATTTGAAGGATATTTTCCACGAGATTGTTCTGTTTGAGGGAGAATTTTGAGAATATCAAAAAAATATTCAACTAAAAAACGAATAAAAATGAATTTCTAGTATATTTTTATTGATTTTTATAGCTATTTTTATGAATAATTGAGTAAAAGTAGTTTTTTTTGTGTAATTTAGCAATAAAATTAACACAAAAACAAGTAATGGAAAACGAAATTAATGAATACCTTGACCATAAAACAATGTCTTTGCAAGACTGGGAAACGCTACTAAATAATGGTTGGGATAGGGTTGGGACACATTTTTTCCGTAGAAGATATGATTTTTATACTATTCCGCTTTTTCAGATGGAACTCAAAATGCAATTAATGCCTTTGCGGTACGACTTACGCAGTAATTTGCGCAATAATTTAGATAAAAATAATCAATTCCCATTTTCCAAAAGTCAAAAAATACTTAAAAAAAGAAACCAAAACCTTACTCACATCTTCCAAAAGGCACATATTACAGATGAAAAAATGCGCTTATTTGATGATTGGTATGAAGACCGTTTCCAAACGCAAAGTACCATTTTAAATTGGGTTTCAGAGGATAAAACTCCCTTTGAAAGCTATGAAATAAGTATTTATGACAAAGATAAATTGATTGCTTGTAGTTTTTTTGACCAAACAAAAACGCTACAATATAGTACAACAGCATTTTTTGACCCAAACGAGGCAAAACGTAGTTTAGGAACATATACACTTATGCTAGAAATTGAGCAGGGAATAAAAGACAAAAAGCATTTCCATCACCCTGGACACGCTTATCAAATTACTTCAAAATATGATTACAAGAAAAAAATCCCTAATGCAGAGCATTTTGATTGGGATTTGCAACTTTGGTTGCCACTAGAAAGGCTAATTTGAGGTGTGAAGTACAAGTTAAATGCAAAAAATAGAAATGGAAATAAAAAAACACATTTTTCAAATATTAACAATTCAATGAAAAAAATAATTTATACAAATCTTGCTCCAGAGCCAATAGGACCATATAGTCAGGCTATTTGGGTGAGCAATGCTACAGAAAATACTTTGTATGTGTCTGGGCAAATTGGGCTAAAAAATGGCGTTCATATCAACGAAAATATACAGGCAGAAACGCATCAAGTAATGCAAAATATGAAAGCTATTTTGGAAGAAGCAGGTATGAGCTTTGCTGACGTGGTCAAATGTGGCATTTTTGTTAAAGATATGAATAATTTTGCAGCTATCAATGCGGTTTATGGAGAATATTTCCCTGAAAATCCGCCTGCTCGTGAAACAGTAGAAGTTAGTCGTTTGCCTAAAGATGTCAATGTAGAAATTTCTTGTATTGCTATAACTTTTAATTAGGAATTAGAAATTATGAATTATAAATGAATACAAAGTATTGGTAATCAATGTTTTATATTCATTCATAATTCACAATTTACAATTCACAATTCACAATTCACAATTACTTAAAATGTCTAAAACGCAAAATCCAATAGGTATTTTTGATAGTGGAACGGGCGGTTTAACTGTTGCAAAAGCTGTTAGAAAACTTCTTCCAAATGAAAACTTGATTTATTTTGGAGATACCGCCCACTTGCCCTATGGCGACAAATCTACGGAAGCAATACAGTCTTATTCGCTCAAAATTGCTAATTTTTTGATGGCGCAAAACTGTAAAGTTATTTTGATAGCTTGTAATTCTGCGTCTGCTGCCTCTTATAAGTTACTTAAAGAGTATGTGGGGAGCAAAGCACGTGTAATGAACGTCATTGACCCAATGGTCGCACATGTAAGTGAACGCTATGCAGGTAAAAATATTGGTTTGATAGGTACAAAGCAAACCATTAATTCTAATGTTTATAAGAAAAAAATTGATGATTTGAATCAAAATATTACATTGAAATCTTTAGCAACGCCTTTGCTCGCACCTATGATAGAAGAAGGCTTTGCACAAAACAAGATTTTGGCAAATGTAGTAGAGCAATATCTTTCAGATGTAACTTTGGAGAATATAGAAGCACTTATTTTGGGTTGTACGCATTATCCACTTATTAAAAATGAGATAGAAAATTTTTATAAAAACCAAAATTTGACAAATAATGCCACAAATAATATAGAAAGTATCACATTGTTGGATTCTTCTGAAATTGTAGCTAAATCTTTGCGTGGAATGCTGGAAATGGAAGATTTATTGAATAGAAATGAGCAGAAAGGAGAAAGTAAGTTTTATATCTCTGATTATACACAGTCTTTTGAGGCGACAGCACAGTTGTTTTTTGACGAAAACTTACATCTGGCGCATTATCCTTTGTGGGAATAGCCCCCAACCCAAAGGGAAACAATGCAAATACATTTTTACAGATATATAAATGCTTGATTTAGAAGAAAATATACAACAAAAAATTAGAGAATTTGTAGCGCAAAATTGGCAAAAAGATACACAAAACCTTATTTTGCAACTTCCTGCGCACTTGCGTATGTATGCGCAAGTTATAGGTGAGCAGGTACAAGGAAAGAAAAAAGCGCAATATAAGCTCCCAAAGTGGTTTTCTGATGAAAATATTGTTTATCCGCCTACGCTAAATATGGAACAATGCTCGTCAGAAAAAACAGCGAAATTTAAAGCTGAAATAGTTTTTAAGGAGGTTTTTGGAAAATATATAACCACCCCTAATTCCTCCCAGCACTTTGCTAGAAGGAGGGGAATTTTAGCGGATTTGACAGGCGGTTTTGGTGTTGATGTAGCATTTTTTGCAGAAAAATTTGAGAAAGTGCTTTATTTTGAGCAAAATAAAGCAATTTTTGATATTTCCAAATGCAATTTTAAAACTTTTAATATTGATAATATACAAAGTATTTCTCAAAATTCTATTGATTTCTTTGTTAATTATCAACCACAAAATCAGCAAAATAACTATCAAAATGATAACATAAATATTGATTTTTTTGATTGCATCTACCTAGACCCTGCACGCAGAAACGAGAAAGCACAAAAAATAGCACAACTATCTGATTGTGAGCCAAATGTATTAGCCATAAAAGATAAATTGTTTGAAAAAACAAACTTTATTTTGCTCAAAACTTCTCCAATGTTAGACATCACAAAGGCAGTTTTGGAGCTAAAAAATGTTGTTAAAATATGGGTAATTGCAGTAGAAAATGAATGTAAAGAAGTGCTTTATTTGCTTAAAAAAGAAGAAAATAAAGCAAATAACCTTCCAATAATTGCGGTTAATTTTCCTAAAAATGATGCTGGAATACAATTTTTTGAAAGTGATTTTTTTGCTGAAAAACAACTTTTAGATTATTCAAAACCACTCAAATATCTCTACGAACCAAATGCCCCAATTATGAAAATTGGTTGTTTTGAACAAATTGCTAGGCATTTTTCAATAGAAAAAATAGCACAAAATTCTCATTTATATACATCAGAAATACTCAAAATAGACTTTTTAGGTAGAATTTTTGAAATAACAAATATTTGCAAGTTAGATAAAAAAGAAATAACAAAATTTATTCCTTCCAAAAAAGCTAATATTTCTGTGAGAAACTCACCACTTTCAGTAGAGAAAATCAAAGAAAAACTAGGTTTTAAAGATGGTGGAGATGTTTTTGTGTTTGTAACGACACAAGAAAATGCCGAAATAGTCGTGATTATTTGTAAGAAATTATAATGATTTCATTATCAATTTGATAATCAATATTTTGTTTGGAAAAATGGGCTTATTTTTGTATTTTTGTTCTTTATAAAACAGAAAATAACTATCCACAATTATGCTTGGCAATTTAGATAATGAAGTAATTTTTAAGAAGGCTTTTACTAATAAAATAGTCTTTAAGGCATTTGTGCGTGATATTTTGGGCATTGAAATTGATGTGGACGTAATAGAAACAGAAAAAAGATTTATGCCAAAAGTGGGAAATATTGATTTTGAACTGGATATTTTTGCCGAAAGTAAGGATAAAAGAATAGCCATTGAAATACAAAGAGTGCAATATGATTATCATTTTGATAGATTTTTGCACTACTTTTTGATGATAATTGCGGA
>JANYGM010000239.1 GCA_025362415.1 bacterium | reverse complement strand
TGACTATTTCAGAACTTCCTGCAAGTGCCACTATCACCTCACCCATTACTACTATTTGTACAGGTCAAAGTGTATTACTTACTTGTACCACAACAGGTACTGGGCTAATTTATCAGTGGAAAAAGGATGCTAATCCTGTGGGAACAAATAGTACAACTTTCACTGCTACCACAGCAGGCAGTTATACTGTTGAGATTTCTAATGCTATTTGTACCACGCCAATAGTTTCTAATACTATTGTGATGACTATAGTAACACAACCAGTAGCCACATTTAGTTATTCATCTGCAAGTTTTTGCAAAACTGGCACAACTACACCTACCATTACGGATATGGGCGGAGTTTTTACAGTTGTGTCACAAACTGCAGGTGTACCAAATACAGGACTTATCATCAATGCAAGTACAGGCGTGATAGACCTTGCATCAAGTCAAGTAGATGCCACTACAAGAACTGCTACCTATCAAATAACTTACACTATTGCAGCAGCAAACGGTTGTAATTCTGCGACTACAAATACTGTTATTAGTATTGCAGAGCCTAGTTTGCCTGCTATTTCTGCATCTACATTGAGTATTTGCACAAGTACAAGCGCAACGCTTACCGCAACAATAAGATCAGATTATACCAATTATAGTTGGACACTTTTGCCTTCTACACCAATAGCTAGTGGTTCTACTGCTACATCTATAAGTGTTTCAGTAGGAGGTACTTACCAGTTAGCAATAACAAATCCTTGTGGAACACAAACAACAGTTGTTAATATTACGGTAGTAACACAACCAGTGGCTACAGTAACTTATCCAAAGGCTAAATATTGCTCGTCAGAAGTAGGAAATATAAGTCCTACGGCTACTATTGATGCTAATAGTGTGTTTTCTGTTGCGCCTGCGGGGCTTACAATCAACCCAACAACAGGCGTAATCACCATAGATGCGAATACGCAAGTTGATGCTAATTTTGAGAGAATTTATACTATTACGCATAATATCCCAGCAGGGACGAGCAACTGTAATCCTGTTACGGCGACTTTCGCTATTACTATTTATAAAGTTCCAGTAGCTAAGATTACTAATCCTTCTCCTTATTTCTATTGTTCAGGCACAATAAAATTAGAGGCTGAAACTCGTACTGATTACCAATATCAATGGAAAAATAATGGTATAGACGTTGCTGGTGCAACTTCTGCAACGCTTTCTGTTACGGCAGCAGGAAATTATACAGTAGTAGTTTCAAATGGTGGTGTAGGTGGTTGTAGTTTGGTTTCTAATATTGTGGTGATACAACAAGGCACAAATCCAGTTGTGAGCATTGCGCCAACATTGGTAGGTGTGCAGGGGCAAACAGTTTCACTTGCACCAGTAATTACTGCCCCAACAGGACAAGAAAAATACGAATGGTTGCCAAATGATGGTAGTTTTTCTAATAATACTATCCTAAATCCTATTTTTACTTTTACTAACAATGCTACTTATACGCTTACGGTGCGTGTGGGAGAGGGTTGTGTGGGTACGGCAAGTTTTACAACAAATGTCAATGCTGATGTATATTTGCCTAGTGCATTTTTCCCAGAAAGTACCACAGTTGAAAACCAAACACTTAAAATATATGGTTTTGGAATTTCAGAGTTAGAATTTAAGGTGTATGATAGATTGGGGAAACTCGTTTATCAGACTACAGATATTGCAACAGCGCAAAATATTGGTTGGGACGGAAAATATAATGGTCAAAACCTGCCCAATGGTGCTTATATTTGGTATCTCTCTGGTAAAAAAGTAAATGGAGATGAACTGAAAATAAACGGCAAAACCGCAGGAACAGTAATGCTGATGAAGTAAAACGTAAAAAACAGAAAATAAAAATATAAACAATAATAATACCTAAAAAAAGCCTTTCCACACTTTGGAAAGGCTTTTTTGATAATTATCCAACAAATGCTATTTTTTTAGGAAATAGTATTTTTTTCTAAAAAAATATCCTTATTTTTGTGTAATAATTACTATAAAAACATCAATTATTATGAAATATCTCACTATTTGCACAGAAAACAATCATTATGACGAGTTTTTGCAATATGTAAAAAAATTTAGATACATAGAAAAACTAGAATTAAGAGAAAATAATCTGCAAGAAACAGACCAAACAGACGAAGGAGACACAAGAGAAGAGATTATAGCCAACGTCAGGGCGGGTTATGAAGAAATGCTTTTGATAAAACAAGGGAAATTAAAGGGCATTCCTTGGGAAGAGTTTTTAATTGGATTGGAGGAAGAAAGTAATGAATTATAAAATAATTGCCTCGCCACAATTCAATAAAGAAATCAAGAAACTACTTAAAAAATATGTTTCTCTGAAAACTGAAATAGTAGAATTAGGAACTGAATTGATGGAAAACCCTACAATGGGAACGCTACTGCGTGATAACGTATATAAAATCCGGTTGGCTATTGCTTCTAAAAACAAAGGCAAATCTGGTGGTGCAAGAGTGATTACACTTGTGAAGATTGTAAATGAAACTGTTTATTTGCTTTCTATTTATAACAAAGGTGAAAAAGATACTATTTCTGAAGATGAAATTGATGCCCTTTTAGAAGATTACCTAGAATAAAATTTGCTATTATAAATCATTTAAAATCAACAAATTATACTAAATTACAAATCTTTAAAAAATATGCTAAAACTACTTGGAAAATTTTTATTATGGCTTGCAGGCTGGAAAATGTATGGACACATTCCTAAAACACTCAAAAAAACAGTAATGATTGCTGCGCCACACACTTCTAATTGGGATTTTTATTATACTATTTGCATCTTCAAAGCGCAAGGAATAAAACTACGTTTTTTAGCAAAAGATAGCCTTTTTAAGTTTCCAATGGGGATTTTGATGCGTTTTTTTGGTGGTATTCCTGTGGATAGAAGTAAGCGCAACGACCTTGTTGCTGATGCTGCTAACCTTCTTAAAAATGCAGATGAACTTGTTTTGCTTGTTGCAGCAGAAGGAACTCGTGGCGTTGCAAAAGAATGGAAATCAGGGTTTTATCATATTGCAGAAAAAGCTGGCGTTCCAATTTCTTTGGGTTTTTTGGATTATAAAAAGAAAGAAGGTGGCTTTTTTGCAGAATCTTTTATGCCAACAGGCAACTATGAGGCAGACCTTATCAAAATAAAAACAATATACAAAGACGTTACACCAAAATATCCCAAATTATCAAGTTTGTACCAATGGCAAGCCGTTTAATAGTGTGTAGTGAAATAGTGTGTAGTGAGTAGTGGAATACATTATTTGCGACAAATTATTACGACAAAAAACACTACTCACTAAAAGTGAAATAGTGTGTAGTGAGTAGTGGAATACATTATTTGCGACAAATTATTATGACAAAAAACACTACTCACTAAAAGTGAAATAGTGTGTAGTGAGTAGTGGAATACATTATTTGCGACAAATTATTACGACAAAAAACACTAAACACTATTTCACTACTCACTCAACACTAAAAAAGATGCTTTCAAAAGATTTTACCTTTCAAACTTGGCAAGAAATAGAGCCATTTTATCTACAATTACAAAATAAAAATATCAATTCTGCTGATGAATTATATGCTTGGTTTGTTGATAGAAGCATTTTAGAGTCTTTTTTGTCTGAAAATTTGGCTTGGCGTTATATCCGACAAACTTGCAACACAAGTGATGAAAATTTACAAAAAGAATTAGATTTTTTTATTGAAGAAATACAGCCTCAAATAGCCTCTTTTACCAATAAACTTAACCAAAAAGCCCTTAATTCTCCATTTTTGGATACTCTCACGCATACACATACACATAAGCAGGCTTTAAGCGTGATGGTGCGTAGTTTACGCAAGCAAGCAGAAATTTTTAGAGAAGAAAACATACCACTTTTGGCACAAATTCAGTCAAAAGAACGTATTTATGGCAGTATTACAGGGAAAATGTCTGTAATGCTTGATATTGAAGGAGTTACGCAAGGTGTAGCACAAGAGTTTACGTTACAACAAGCAGCAAATTTCTTAGAAAATAACAACAGAAATATTCGTGAAACAGTTTATAAAGCTATTCAAAATAGAAGATTAGAAGATAAAAATGCCCTTGATGAGTTGCTTACAGAACTTATACAACTGCGCCATA
>JANYGM010000226.1 GCA_025362415.1 bacterium | reverse complement strand
GGTTTTTAATAGGTTTTGCGTAAGTCCTAACTCATACAAAAATTAAAATATTTGTAATAAAAATCCAATGTCAAAAAAAATAGAAAAAAATATTGATAATCAAAAAGATAATTTGCAAGATGCCCAGAAAAGTATCAATGTTTATGCTAAATATGCAGGGCTTGCAGGGCAACTTTTTGCGACCATTGGGCTGGGCGTTTGGGGAGGCATTTTGCTAGACAAGTATTTTAGTTTGAACTTTCCTATATTTACAGTTGTTTTGTCCTTAACTGCTTGTATTGGAGCTATGGTTTTGGTTATTAAATCTGTGCCAAAAGCCTAAAAACAATACTAAACAGTATTAAAAGTGTTAAAATAAAATATTCAAATAATCAGCAACCCTTAATAAATATTTGGTACATTTTTTGGTGCATTCAATATAATGTTAGGTCGTTGATTATAATAAAAAAATAGTTATCTATGGAAATAGCTTTACAAAAAATTTCTACCACTTGGGGAGAATTTGAATTTTCCGCTCAAAATCATTTTGAAGAGCAAATTATCTCTGATAAAGATTTTCAACAAGGATTTTTCTTTGGCAAACCACGTAGAGGACACCCAGAAGGACACGTTATTAAGCATATTGATGAGGTTTTGGGGAATGTTGAAAAAATGTATCCTTATGTAAGCTCACAGGATTACGCTCGTTTGCGCCTTATCACGCTTATACACGACACTTTCAAGTATAAAGTTGATGCTCCACTTCCTTATATGAAAGCAAACAATACTTATACCAAATTCAGCGACCACGGTTGGTTGGCACGTATTTTTGCAAGTAAATATCTTTCTGATGAAGGAGTTTTGCTGGTTACAGAATTTCACGACGAGGCATATTTTGCTTGGCGTGAGGGCGGCTGGCATCATAATTGGGAAAAAGCAGACGAAAGACTTTCAAAGTTAGTCCAAAAAATGCAAAATCATTTACAATTATATTATCTCTTTTTCAAGTGTGATACTTCCACAGGCGACAAAGACCCTAATCCTGTGCTTTGGTTTGAAGAAAAACTTAAAGACAAGATTAACATAGTTTCAATTACTTAGTTTTCAATTACGAATTAACAATTACGAATTACAGATTTTTTATATGATTTCTATGTCTTCTATGTGCCTATGTGGTGAAAAAAACAAACAATTATGATGTACTACAATACCAAAGAAACTAATGCACTTATGCGCAATAGGCGTTCTTCTTATCCTTCACAATTTGACCCTATTGTGCGTACTATTCCTAAAAAAATAGTAGAAGAAATCCTTATAAATGCCACTCACGCACCCAATCACGGCAAAACAGAGCCTTGGCATTTTGTTGTTTTTGGTGGAGATGGACGAAAAAAACTTGGAGAATTTCAGGCAAATCTCTACAAAAAACTTTCAGAAAAAGAAGGCAATTTTGATGAAAATAAATACATCAAATTATTAGAAATGCCTTTAAAAGCCTCTCACGTTATTGCTATTGGTATGAAAAGGCAAGAGTCTGGCAAAATCCCTGAAATAGAAGAAATTTCTGCGGTGGCTTGTGCCGTTCAAAATATTTATCTTTCTGCCACTGCCTACGGTTTGGGCGGATATTGGGCAAGTGGTGGCATTACGTATGCACCAGAAGCAAAAAGTTTTTTTGGTTTGGGCGAAAATGACCAACTAATGGGCTTTTTTTACCTTGCTTTTGTCGTGAAAGCATCACCAGAATACATCAGAAAGCCAATTTCTGAAAAAGTAACTTGGGTAGAGTAAGTTTTACTTACCTCTAAGATAATCAAACTAACGCCATTTTGTCATTTTCTACTTGATAAACACTATCCACGTTCTCCAAAGACTGATATTTGTGTGTTATCCAAATAATAGCAAGATTTTCTTTAAGCTGATGTAACAAATCAATTACAAATTTCTCTGTTTTGATGTCCATTGCAGCCGTTATTTCATCTAAAAGTAAGATTTGAGGCTTTTTGTATAATGCTCGTGCAAAGGCTAGGAGTTGTTTTTGACCACCAGAAAGATTGATACCATTTTCTCCAATAATAGTGAAATATCCTTGTGGAAAACCCTCAAAATAATGAGAAAAATCATATTTTTGACAAAATTGAATGATATTTTGGATTTCTTTTTGAATTTGCTCTAAATCTCCTAAAACCGCATTTTGATTGCCTAAAATAATATTTTCCCAAACTGTGCCATTGAAAATATGAATATCTTGTGGTACATACGCCACTAAGTTACGCCAATTTTGTAAGCCAAATTCTTGTAAGGTTTGAGGATTGTTATTGTGTGTTTTTATTAAAAATTCTCCTGTATTTGGAGGATAAAAACCTGCCAAAATCTGCATAAATGTAGATTTCCCACTTCCGCTCTCACCTACAAGCGCAACCCATTTGCCTTTTTCAACAGAAAAATTGATGTTTTTTAGTAATTGTTTGCTTCCTGCAAAACCAAAAGAAATATTTTGTAAAATAACTTTTTCAAACATTTGATTCTCAATAACCACCCCTAACCCCTCCTTAGGAAGTAGGGGGATTTTTTCGCTCCCCTCCTTTGAAAGGAGGGGAATAAAGCTCCCCTCCTTCCTAAGGAGGGGCTGGGGGTGGTTTTCTACTGAATTTTCTGGTGGAATATCCGTAAAATCTAACATTCTTTCAAAAGCAATTTTTGCCTCATTGAGAGGAATAATAATCAGGGCAATATTTACCATAGAAGGCAAAATACTGCTTGCAATATTCAAAATAGCCATCATTTCGCCTATTTTGATAGTTTTTTGTAGTACCAACCACGAGGCAAACGACAAAACTGCTACCAAAAAAACTACACTCACAATGCCTGAAACCACGCCTAAACGTGTATTTAATTGTCCTAATGAAAATATTTTTTCTTGCAGATTTCCATAAATTTTGGCGTTTAGTTGCTGAAAGAAACCTTGTTTGTTGTAGCTTTTAATGTCTGTTATTCCTTGCATTGTATTGATAAAATGGCTTTCTGTTTGCGCATACGCAGACATTGCTTCCTTTTGGGTGGTGATAATCTTTTTATTAAAGCTAAAAATTATCAGAAAAATAAACGGCAAACTCCCCAAAACTAAAAGCCCTATTTGCCACGAATAATTGAGCAAAAACACCATAGAAACCACTAACATCAACAAATCAATAGAAAAACTGCCCACAAGTTGGCTAATCACACGTTGTAGGCGTGTAGTGTCGTTGAGGCGTGCTGTGAGTTCTCCAATTTTGCGAGTATCAAAAAAGAGTTTAGGCAAATAAAGCAATTTTCCGTAAAAATATCCAATTACTCTATTATTGAAGTCTTGCGCTTGTTTATTCAAGAAAAACTGCCTTAATGCGCCCACACCTACACGTATAAGAAGCAAAAAAGTCATTAAGAAAATCCCTAAAAATAATTTTTGCATATTGTTTTTAGGTAAAATTTCGTCTATCAATTTTTGAGAAAAAACTGCCATAGCAATACCCAAAACAGACAAAACAACACCCAAAACCATTAGAGTTTTTATATCTTGATTATCAATAAATTATATTATATTTGTGAAACTTTAATCATATCTCCAAAAACGAATGAATATTTATAAAAATATAAAGACAGATAAGCAGTATAAAGCAAGTACAGGTTTTTCAAAAGAA
>JANYGM010000194.1 GCA_025362415.1 bacterium | reverse complement strand
CTGGGGGTGGTTTTTAGTACCAATTTATTGTTAAATACTTGATAATCAAACTATAAAAACTCTAATATAGTGTTATCAAATGTTTCACCTGACAACAGATGCACTTTTAAATCTTTTAAACTTTTAAAACTAAATAATTTTTTCTCACTAAAAAGCCATTTTATTACAGAATGGCTTTTTTATTTTGATATTCAGAAAAAAAATCTAAATTGCACACAAAGATTTTAAAATAAATTTTATAATGTTCTGTCTGATAAATAAAAATGGTTGTGTAATGCTACTATTTCTATTAAAAAGCCTTAAATCAGATGCAGACGTAAATAATTTATAACTTATTGTTTTATGGAAACACTTTATTTAATGCGTAATATACGTTTGACTCCCCAAACAAACGTAGAACTTGCAACTTTACGAACCCAAAAATGGGAGATTTATGACTCTTCTCCAACTGTTACTATGCTGATAAAAGAGCAATCTTTCCACTTTAGAGAAGGGCTGACTTTCACGCCTTTTGCCAATGCCGTTCCTTGTAATGCACATTGTCGTTTTTGTTCTGAAGAATTGCAACAAAAAGAAAACCATCAACCAACAGCACTGAACTACATTACGGACTATGAGCAATATTTTACGGCACTTGAGCAGGCTCTTTTAGCAGTAAAAAATTTGCATATAGGGCTTAGTTTGTCAGGTTTGGAGGCAACGGCTGAACCTACTTGGTTGTTACGTTTGTTGGAGATGTTAGAAAAGATACAACCAGTTTTTAAATTTGATGAAAAAGTGCTTTATACCAATGGCAGTGGACTTTTAAAATATCCAAAGTTGATACCTGCTTTGCAAGCTATTGGTTTTGACCGCATAGAGTTATCTCGTTGCCACACTGACCAAACCATTAACCAAAGCATTATGTACTTCAACCGTAATGAACCCATTTGGCAAAATACTCATTATGAAACACTTATTAAAAATTTGCAAGGAAAATTATTTGTCAAAAACTCTTGCATACTTACTAAAAAAGGTACACAAACCATAGAAGATATAGAGGCTTATCTGCTTTGGGCAATAAGTTTGGACATTAAGGAAGTAGTCTTACGTGAATTGAGTAGGTTAGATGATTCATATATGCCCAATGCTACGCTGAAATGGGTAGAAGAGAACCGCATACCTATTGAACCTCTGTTGCAAGAAATAGCACCTTCCTACTCTGAAGTGCGTGCAGGTTGGACGTATTTGTACAGCACTGTTGGTTATTATTACTACAACGAACATTTTTTATACCAAAATAAGTTAGAAGTTATTTTAGAAACCAGTAGTTATACTGCTTTGGAGAAGGCTAACCAAACAGGTGCAATTCAAAAAATGGTGTTTCATAGCAATGGTAATCTTTGTGGTAGTTGGAATCCTGATACAAATATTATTGCTAATTTTTTTTAATAATAGGACTTACGCAAAACCTATTAAAAACCACCCCTAACCCCTCCTAAAAAGGAGGGGGACAAACTCCCCTCCTTCCTAAGGAGGGGCTGGGGGTGGTTTTAGAACTTTTTTGCGTAAGTCCTAAATAAAATAAAATAATTGCACCACCAAAAACAGAAAACTTTCCAAAAGTGTTTAACTTTTGAAAAGTTTTCAGTAGATTTTCTACAATTTCTCCAAAATCCTTTTAATAGAAACTGCTTCAGCAATTTTAGCATTCACGTCTGAAATAGCCACACGTTCTTGCGCAGTGGTATCTCTGTGGCGTATGGTAACCATTCCATCTTCTAGCGTTTGGTGGTCAATAGTAACACAAAATGGTGTTCCTAACATATCTTGGCGTGTATAATTTTTCCCTATTGAACCACGCTCCTCATAAATAGCATTAAAATCATACCTCAAAAGCTCAAAAACCTCTCTTGCTTTTTCTGGAAGACCATCTTTTTTGACAAGTGGAAAAATAGCCACTTTGATAGGTGCAAGTGCAGGGTGAAGTTTAAGATAGGCACGAAGTCTTTCTTCTCCATTGGCATCTTTTCCAATATCTTCTGTGTAAGCGTTGCACATAGTCGCCAAAAATAGCCTATCCGCTCCAATAGAAGTTTCTACTACAAAAGGCACATAATTTTCTTTCAATTCTTCATCAAAAAATTGTAGTTTTTTCTTTGAATGAATTTGATGTTGTTTTAGGTCATAATCTGTACGAGAGTGTATTCCTTCCAGTTCTTTGAAACCAAATGGAAACTCAAATTCAATATCTGTGGCGGCATCTGCATAAAAAGCGAGTTTTTCGTGGTCGTGGAAGCGCAATTTTTCAGCAGGAATGCCAATAGCCAGCAAAAATTTGTGTCTTTTTGCTTTCCAGTAGTCAAAATGTTCTTTTTGGTCGTTTGGACGTACAAAATACTGCATTTCCATTTGTTCAAACTCACGCATACGGAAAATAAATTGCCTTGCAACAATCTCATTTCTAAACGCTTTGCCTATTTGTGCAATACCAAACGGGATTTTCATACTTGTTCCACGTCCGCTTTTTTGCACATTCAAAAAATTAACAAAAATACCTTGTGCTGTTTCTGGACGCAAATAAATTGTTTCAGACTCTTCTGCAACTGCGCCCATTTGTGTAGAAAACATCAAATTAAACTGTCTTACATCAGTCCAATTGCTTGTTTTTGAGATAGGACAAGTGATTTTTTCTTCTATCAAAAGATTTCTAAGCCCTTCCATATTTTCAGCAGTAAGCAAGCTACCCATCTTATTAAGCAAGTTTTGCGCTACTTCTTCACTATCTTCTTTGTTTTCTTTTCTGATTTCTTCTGCTCTATTTTCTATCAAAACATCAGCCCTATAACGTTTTTTAGAGTCTTTATTATCCACCATTGGGTCGTTGAAACTATCTATATGCCCAGATGCTTTCCACGTAGTAGGGTGCATAAAAATAGCAGCATCAATGCCTACAATATTCTCGTGTAGCATTGTCATAGCTTTCCACCAAACATTTTTTAGGTTATTTTTTAGTTCTACACCATTTTGGGCATAGTCATAAACTGCCTGCAAACCATCATAAATTTCGGAAGAAGGAAATACAAAACCGTATTCTTTTGCGTGTGAGATTATTTTTTGGAGATTTGCCTCCTCTGGCGTGATTTTGCTTTTATTATTTTTATCAGACATTTTTTGAGTTGTGAGTTGTGAATTTTGAGTTGTGAGTTATTGTTTGCAAAAGTAAGAAAAAAGCTAAGAATATTTTTGTTAATTATTAAATATTCTTAGCTTTGTGGGCTAAACTCACACCTTACACTTCACACCTCAAAAAATGCTTTTTAATACACTTAATTTTGCTTTATTTTTGCCTATTGTCTTTGTGCTTTATTGGGTTTTTAATAATATTTTCAAGAAAAATGATAAAAATGAACAATATAATTTAAAACTTCAAAATGTACTTTTATTGCTTGCAAGCTATTTTTTCTATGCTTCTTGGGATTATAGATTTTTGTTTTTGCTAATTTTTTCTACTTTTTTAGATTATTTTTCTGGCATAAAAATAAGTGATGCAAAAAATCAAACTACCAAAAAAATATGGTTTTGGGCAAGTATTGGTATCAATTTAGGTTTTTTAGGTGTTTTCAAGTATTATAATTTTTTTGTAAGTTCTTTTACAGATATGCTGACACTGGCAGGTATAAAAATTGATTTGTGGACTTTGAAAATCATTTTGCCTGTTGGTATTTCTTTTTATACTTTTCACGGACTTTCTTACATCATAGATATTTATAAAGATAGGATAAAACCAGAACGTAATTTTATTGACTATGCAGTTTTTGTGAGTTTTTTTCCACTTTTGGTGGCTGGTCCTATTGAACGTGCAATGCATCTTTTACCTCAAATCAAGCAAAAAAGGGTATTCAGTTATGATAATGCAGTTGATGGTTTGCGACAAATTTTGTGGGGACTTTTCAAAAAAGTAGTGATTGCAGATACTTGTGCTACTTTTGTGAATGTTATGTTTGCACAAAATACGCAATATCAAGGAGTTTTGCTTGTTGTTGGTGTGGTGGCGTTTGCCATTCAAATTTATTGTGATTTTTCTGGTTATTCTGATATAGCTTTAGGTGTTGCACGTCTTTTTGGCATCACTTTACTACAAAATTTTAATTTTCCTTACTTCTCACGAGATATTGCAGAATTTTGGCGTAAATGGCATATTTCTTTGTCTTCTTGGTTTAGAGATTACTTGTATATACCATTAGGAGGGAATAGGGGCAGTATTTCACTAAAAATTCGTAATGTTTTGATTGTATTTTTGGTAAGTGGTTTTTGGCATGGCGCAAATTGG
>JANYGM010000191.1 GCA_025362415.1 bacterium | reverse complement strand
TTGGGGGTTAAAAATTAAGAAACTAGGAAAAAACTTGTAATACTTTAGCAAATATAGATAGATAAAATGAGAGAAAAAAGAAAATATTGATAAGGGCTTAAATGCTACGCTGCATAAAGAATACATTTGTCATATTTTTTTATTTTGTTTGTTTAGAGATATTTTATATCAAAGCATCCATCAGTTATCACAATTTTTTTACCTAGTTTAGGTTTTTCTATTGTGATATAGAATGTGCCAGATACGATTTTATTGATTTTATCAAGTTTTGTAATGGTTAGTTCTCCACCAGAGAAAACATTTCCATCATAACCATCATTATAATATACTAGGCTATTCACAAAGTCAGTATGTTTAAAAAATATTCCACTTTTAGCTTTATCAAGACTATAAGTACCAGTACTTCCAATATTATTACCTGTTATAACAATATCACTTTGGATATTGTCATCTAATACAATATCTCCACTAACATCTAGCGAACCACCTTTGTAAGTAGCATCATAACCTAGGTAGGGGTTGGGAAGTCTCGCAGGATTAAAAGCTCTGGTGTTTCCTTGGGCTACCCAGATATTACCGTTTAGCATACAGCCAAAGGTGTTTGCATCTATCTGTGTGGCGGCTGGTAAGCTAGAAACATCATTTGGAGTGATTACTTTGTTGCATTTGGAGCAACCAGCAAAGAGTGCAAGCAGGCACACGTATAGTAGCCACGCTTTGTTTATTGGTTTGTGTAACATTGGGTTGTTGGTTAGTGGTATTCCTGTGTTGAAATACTGGGGCAAAGGTAACCAATAAAAACTGAACAAAAAAGTATTGCTATGTTAAGTTATTTTAATGTATTTTTTTCTTACATCAACATAATAGGTATAGGGCAATTTGGTTGATTTTTTAGTTAAATCTTACATCAAAAAATATTGAAAAATGTCATAAAAATAAATTAGTATTTTTTCTTATTTCTTATAGAATTCATAAACATTTTAGCTTAGTATTGGTTTTTATGGTATTCAACGAGTAAAAATCAATAGAAAAACCTAAAATACAATCTTATAAAATGAAGAATTTTCTTGTCGTAGGCGGAAGTACAGGCATTGGACTAGCACTAGCAGGCATATTGAAGGCACAAGGCGCAAATGTAATAGTTGCGTGTCGTCATCAGTCTGATGAATTAAAAGCGTTGGGAGTTACGTTTTTGCCGTTAGATGTCAAAAATACAGTTGCTGACGCACTTTCTAGCTTACCAGAAGCACTTAATGGTGTAGCTTATTGTCCTGGAACTATCAATTTGAAGCCTTTTCACCGCATCACTCGTGAAGAGTTTCAGGAAGATATTAACATCAATGTACTTGGTGCGGTTGATGTTTTGCAAAATACACTCAAAAATCTTAAAAAAGCAGATAGCGCAAGCGTGGTACTGTTTAGTACGGTAGCGGCTACATTAGGTATGAATTTTCATTCGTCTATTGCGTTGTCAAAAGCGGCTATTGAGGGATTAGGAAAATCTTTGGCGGCAGAATGGGCAAATTTGCATATTAGAGTGAATATTATTGCGCCTTCTCTTACCAATACGCCTCTTGCAAACAAACTATTAGGCTCTGATGAAAAAGTAGAAAATGCAGGAAAAAGGCATCCTATTGGACGTATTGGCACATCTGAAGATATTGCAGAAATGGCGGCTTTTTTACTTTCTGATAAATCTAGTTGGATAACTGGGCAAACCATAGGCATAGATGGCGGTATGGGAACACTAAAACCCTAATTTAAGTACGAAGTACGAGGTTTGAGGGACGAAGTACGAAAAAATAAAAAGCGCAAAATCATACAATTATTGTATTTTTTGCGCTTTTTGTGTTTGGAAATCAAAATCAGATAGCCTAATAGTTGAATTTTATATTTGTACTTCGTACCTCTTACTTCGTACTTTTTTGTGCTTATTCCAATTTATTATTTAGATGCAGGAGCATCATAGGTTTGTCGGTAGAGAGTGCAATCTGTTCTGTAACGCTTTTGTGCATAAAATTCTCCCAAAATCCCTTCCTTTGACTTGCAAAAGCCATCAAATCAATATTATTATCTGTGGCAAATTCTTTTAGTTTTTCTATTTTGTTATCTCCATAAATAGAATGTACATTCAAGGAAGCAATATGGTCAGTCAATTCAAATAATTCCTCTTTCATAATAGCAGTTTTGACTATTTCTTCTTTAGAACTAAAGTCTTCTACGTGAACAAAATCCACTTTGGCATCAAGATACAACGAAAACTCTATAATTTCCTCTACCATTTTTGAAGAAGTTGCATCATAATTACTCGCATACATAATTTTTTTAATTTCTTTCCACTTGGCAAGATGTGGCACAAGAATAACAGGACAATGTGCCTTTTTTGCAACTGTGAGAGAAACATTTCCAGTAATCTTTGACAGAAAATCCTGCAAACCAGTCGTACCAATGACAATTAAGTCTGTGCTACTTTTGTCAGAAAGGGCAATAATAGTGCCTTCAATGTCGCCTTTGAGGGTTTTGTTTTTTAGTTTTTCGTTGATGATTATCCAATCATTAGCCGTATTTTCCTCTTTGATGAAGTTTTCCATATCTTCTGTAATGAACTCATTTAGAGAGGAGATATCAAAAGGAATTTCAGGAATAGGCATATAATATGCCTCAATATTAATGAGCGTAACGGTTGCATTTAGCGTTTCAGCAAGTTTTTTGGCATATTGATAGGCATTTCTAGCAGTAGTAGAAAAGTCTATGGGAACAAGAATGTTTTTGATGTTTATCATTGGGATTGTTATTAAAATGAAATTGTGATGTTTTTCAATAAAGAATCTTCTAAGTAAATTTTGCAGACGCTAATATACATATTTTCCAATATTGAGTTACATTTTTTGTTAATATCCTGTACTCATAGCCGCAATACCATAGAAAATAGCCCAACCCATAAACCCAATAATAATCACCCAAAACCACGCAGGGATAGAATGAGGCGTTTCACTGCCTTCTATCATAAAGCGTTTTTGGTCACCTTTTCCGTAGGCGTTTATCATCAAAGGAATAACACCATCTACAATTTCATTGTCACTAATACCCTCAATAGCTATTGCAGGTCCGTTTCTGACCGTAAAAGGAATTTTCCTAATACCTTCTTTACCCAAAGAATCTCTACTGACAATTTTCAAAATATGGTCGCCATCTACTAATTTGCGAGTGTCAAGCTCAAAATTAATAGGCACAAAAAGCTCCGCATAAGGCACAATATCATCATCTAAAAAAATCACAACTGCGCTTCTATGGTTGTTGTGAGCATTTATTTCTGTAGCAATACTAATTTCAGTATCATTTTCAATGCTGTTTTCAATATTATTCATTTTGTTTGGATTTTAGTCTAAAATAAAATTTTTGATGTGGTCTTCATTGTTTTCATTTGGTCTGATAAGCCATTTAATGCTATAAATAAGCGTTACAACTGCAATAATGGCTATTATCCATACACCAACATAATCCCAGTTGCTTTCTGCACCTGCACCGTGAACAACCCCTTTGAGTATTTTTGGCTGATTTCTTTCGCAAACTGGACAAGAAAAACCAACAACAACCAATAACATCAACACAATAAAACTAAATACTTTTTTCATAATTATTTGATTTAAAATATTTATTAAATTTTACTAACTCACTTCATTTTTTATATAACTAGTTATTGAATTTTACTAACTCACTTCACTTTTTATATAACTAGTTTCTGAATTTTACTAACTCACTTCACTTTTTATATAACTAGTTCCTGAATTTCACTAACTCACTTCACTTTTTATATAACTAGTTCCTGAATTTCACTAACTCACTACCAAATTTTACTAACTCACTACCAAATTTTACTAACTCACTACTGAATTTTACTAACTCACTACCAAATTTTACTAACTCACTACCAAATTTTACTAACTCACTTCACTTTTTATATAACTAGTTCCTAAATTTTACTAACTAATTACAAAAATTTACTAACTGATTGCCTAAATAGTTACATTTTGACAACAACATTATGAATTGGTAGGCTTTATTTTAATACGCAGGGTATAAAACCCTGCGCTACTGATATGAGGTACATATTTTAACCGAAAATCAGTAACGTGGGGTTTTATACCCCACGAATACAAGCTTATCACGAATACAAGCTTATAATGTCATTATCTAATTAAAAGGCTATAAAACAATTATAGTGTTATAAATATCTCGCTCCGCTGGAGCGAAATACAAAATACACTTATTTTCCTATAAATATACCGCCCCGCTGGGGCTGAATACAGAATTTAATTCACAATTCACAATTCACAACTCACAACTCACAACTCACAACTCACAATTCACAATTCACAATTCACAATTCACAACTCACAATTCACAACTATTTTGCTTCTTTTGCGACTTTAGTTTTAATCAAATCCATTATTTTCTTTACTTCATCTGGCGTTACTTTTTTGCCTGTATTTCCCCACGCAGTACGCTCATAATTGATGATTGCAGCTACTTGATTTTCATTAAAGTTCATATTTGCTCCAACGGCAGCCATTACGCCATAATTAGCATTGGCATCATAACCATTCATAATAATATCTACATACAACTCCAAATTATCACTATTAACCACTTTACTACCTTTCAAAGGAGGAAAAGCACCTTTCAAACCTTCTCCGTTTTCTTGGTGGCAACTCTGACAATTAGCCACATAAAGTGCCTTTCCATCTAACAAACCAGCGCCTTTTGGATTTTCTGTAGTATTTCCATTAGAAGCATTATTACTAGCTATTTCTTCTTTTGGCGTTCGTTTATACATAAATTCAATAGGTTTTATGTTGCTTGGAAGTGGTGCTTGTTTGAGTGCTTGTATGTATGCTACGAGCTGTAAAGCCTCTTTTTTAGCGACAATTTTATGATTTTTGTTATGATTTCCATAAATAAATTCAGGAGAAATATTTACTACCACATCATTTTTATCAGGTTTTTCTTTTGATTCAAATAACCATTGATACGAAGGCATTATGGACTGCCCAATAACTGCACGAGGATTGTATAAGTGCATCAGATGCCATTCTTTGCTGGGTTGTCTGTTGCCAATATCCGTTAAATCTGGTCCTGTGCGTTCTGTTCCCATCACTGTTGCGGTATTTTGCCAAATGCTTGTACGTCCAATATTAGCATAATCAGCCGCCATTCCAGGACGTGAGCCAAACATTTTATCCATTTCTACATTACGCACTTGTTGCGAATGACAGCCTACACACCCTTCTCCAATATAAATAAGTTTTCCTGCAAGCGCATCACCTTCAAGCGGTTTTGTGTTGGGAAGTGGGGCATTATTTTGCTGATTTTGGAAAGCAGGCATAATGACAGTAATATACGTAAGGAAGGCAAATAATGCTCCTGCTGTGATATAAAGGCGTTTGTGGTCGTTAAATATTTTCATTTTAATGTTATTTAATTTTTTGTTAGCATTTATCCGCAGGGTATAAAACCCTGCGCTACTGATTATCAATGTTTTATGTCCATTATCAATAGCGTAGGGTTTTATACCCTACGTACTTTTATCCTACATTTTAATACAATTTATGATTTTTGCAAGAGTTTAAAAGCCTCTTCTTTTACATCAACTTCTGGTATTTCTTTCACGACCATTTTATAAAAACTATACGCAAAAACAAGGTGAGAAATAAACATCAAACTACCTCCAATAGCTCTCCAAAGCCAATATTGGAACATTAGCACCACACTATCAATAAATGGTTTGCCTTCCATCCACATCAAGCCTTTTAGTGTTGCACCAATAGACAAAGGAATAGCATAAAATAAAAGCCCTATGAAAGCTACCCAAAAATGCACTCCTACAAGATGTTGAGGCGGTTCTTGCCCTGTCAAACGTGGAACAATAGCATAAATTGCACCCCACAAAGCAAAGGTAATAATACCATAAAAGCCAAGATGCGAG
>JANYGM010000121.1 GCA_025362415.1 bacterium | reverse complement strand
TGCAAACTGTTGTCGCTTGTAATGCAACTCAAAACTATACTTTCGCTATCAATGCTGCGGGTTGTCCTACAATCACGTTTACGAATACGGTTGTAATCTCTCCTAATGCTATTGTAGGAACGGCTTATAGCTTAAATGGTGGTGCTACTGCTAGCTCTGGGACGCTTGCTTATGCAGTTTCTCCTGCTTTGCCTGCTGGTCTTACACTTAATGGTACTACAGGAGCTATCAGTGGAACGCCTACAGCTGCTACAGCATCTGCTACTTATGTAGTAACTGCTCAAACTTCTGTAAGTTGTACTGCTACGCAATCTTATACATTTACGGTGAATGTTGCTCCTGTTTGTCCAAGTCTTCCTACGCTTACACTTGCTCCTGCGGTTGCTTCTGCTGGCACACTTGTAAGAGCTACAGTAGGTGCAGCTTATAGTCAGCAATTTACTGGTACAGGTGTTACAGGTACTTATACTTATAGCATCACAACACCTTCAAGTGTTTTATCAGCTATTGGTTTAAGCTTTAATAATGCTACTGGTTTGCTTTCTGGAACGCCTACGCTTTCTACATCTTTAACATTTGTGGTAATAGCTACTAATGTTGGTGGTTGTGCTAATGCGCCTGTTCCTTATACGTTAGTTATCAATCCTCCTAGTATCACAAGTGTAGATAATTCTTTAGCTAATTTGGTTAAAGTTTCTCCTAACCCTTCTAGTAGTGATTTTAATGTTGATTTTGGTACAATAAATATGATTAAATCATCTGTACGTGTTTATGACGCACAAGGTAAAGTTGTATTTACTTCTGAAAACAACAGTAATTTGATGACTATTTCTCTTGATAAGTTTGCTAATGGTATCTATTTGTTAGAAGTGAAGACTACAAACGGTAGAATTACTAAGAGATTAGCTAAACAATAGAAAACCAGCCCCCTAGCCCCCAAAGGGGAATAAAGGCAAATACGTTTAGAGTAAAAACCTCTTGCAAAGCCTGATTAACCTTGCAAGAAAGATTAGGATAACAAAAAAACACTCTTCCAACTTTATGTTTGAAGAGTGTTTTTTGTTTCTGAATAGGTAAAATCACTATATTTTACCTATTAGAGGGATTAGCTAAACTTGTCCATTTCTAAGAAGTAGAGTTATGGAAAATACCAACCACAAAAGTTGTCATACAACCTAATATTTGTTGTAAAAAATAATTTTTTTTTGTAATATTGTGCATTAAAACCTGTTAGGTCTTTAAGATTTAGCAGGTTTTTTGAATGTTCTTGTGTCGTCAGGTGTTTCCACCTGACGACACAGTAAAGATATTCACAACCTATTGAAGGATTTTAACAGCCTGTTGAAGGATTTTCACTACCTGTTGAAGGATATTCACAACCTGTTGAAGGATATTCACAACCTGTTGAAAGATATTTACTACCTGTTGAAGGATATTCACTACCTATTGAAGGATTTTAACTACTTGTTGAAGAGTTTTAACTACTTGTTGAAGAGTTTTAACTACCTGTTGAAGAGTTTTAACTACCTGTTAAAAAGTTTTAATATCTATAAATCAATTTTTTATTACCTATAATCAAAAAACAATAATCAAAATATATGATTAACTCAAATCAAATCTTAGAAGAAGTAAATGTTACAAGTATTAAGTTTATGTTGAAAGAGGGCTTTTATGGTCATTTCTTTTCTGGACTTATCAAACAAGTAGATACAAGCATTGAAACGCTTGCCGTAAGCTATCATAACGGACTTGTGCGCCTGCATATTAACCCTACATTTTGGACTGAAACACTTAATACCCAAGATTTCCGTATGGGGGTAATCAAGCACGAGATTTTACATATTGTTTTCAAGCATATATTTCGTTTTAAAGACTTTTCAAAGAAAGATATTTTTAATGTGGCAGCTGATTTGGTTGTTAATCAATATATAGAAAGAAATCAACTTATTGATGGAGCAGTTTTTTTGGAGAAATTCCCTGAAATGAAGTTCTTGCCAGACCAAGCAGTTGGTTATTATTATAACAAGCTCCTTGATTTGTATAACGAACAAATGAAAAAGCAAGAAAAGGAAAACAAAAATCAAAATGATTGTGATTGTGAAGGAGATGGAGAAAGTGAAGGCAATAAAACAGGAGAAAATAAAGGCAAAGGAGGAGGAAAAACTAAAAAAGAAAAGCCTAATATTTCTTGGGAGAACCTTAAAAACTTTCTACGAGAAGATAATCCAAATCAAGGGCAGCATAAATTTTGGCGCAATGTACAAGATTTGCCAAGTGCAGAAAGAGAAATAGCGGAACAAGCTATCAATCAAGCGTTAGCACGTACTATTCAAAGAACCAAATCAGACCAATTTGGCAAATTGCCTGCTGGTTTGCAGCAATATCTCAATGAATTTACGCAGTCGCAAGTACCGCTAGTGAATTGGAAACGTCTTTTAAAGATTTTTGCAACGTCTAGTGTGCGTACTTACGTTAAAAACACCTTGCGCCGCCCTTCTAAAAGATATGGGACAACGCCTGGCATCAAAATAGTAAAGAAACATAAACTTTTGATAGCCATTGATACATCTGGAAGTATCAATATGATAGAATTAGAAGAGTTTTTCAGCGAAATATATCATATTTGGCGTTCTGGGGCAGAGATTAGAGTGGTAGAGTGCGACACGCATATACATAGTAACTATCTTTATACAGGTAAAGCTCCTAAAACAGTGAAAGGAGGCGGTGGTACAGCTTTTGAACAGCCACTTCTTTATGCTAATGAGGAGTTTCACCCTGACGCACTTATCTACTTCACTGATGGATATGGTGCTGCGCCAAGCGTGCTTAGTCGTTGCCCTGTTATGTGGCTTCTTAGCAAAGGTGGAGCAGATATTGAAGGAATGAAGGACTTTTTGGGAAGAAAATTAAAAATGAATTAGCAACAACATCAATCATAAATTTAATATTGATAAACAAAAATGGGGAGATATGATGATGTTTTTAAACAACGGTGGGGATTTCCTTCTTTGGAAGTGATTAAAAATATTCTAAAAGAAGATTTTGATACATTTGAAGAGCAATCAGTAGAATTTTCACGAGAACTTAGACGAGCAGACTTTGTATATTTGGTTCGTAAAGGAGAAAAACAAGAGATTTTCCACCTAGAAATCCAAACAGAAAATGATGATACAATGCACAGCCGTATGCTTGTATATGCTGGTTTTCTTTATGAAAAGTATGAAAATCTACCCATAAAGCAAGTAGTTTTATATTTAGGAAAAACAGCAAGCACAATCATTACAAACATTGATTTAGGGTATTGTATATACAGCTATAAACTCCTTCATATCAATAGTATTCCTTATCAAGCGTTTCTTAAAGATAAAGATACGCTTGCATTTGCCATTTTGGGTGATTTTGGAGGCGAAAAAAATGAAAAAGTTATCCTAAATATCATTCACGAGGCTGAAAATCAATATAAAAGCCCAAAAGAATTTTTAGAAATAGCGCAAGATATAGAAACTTTTGGTATCTTGCGTAAGCTATCAAAACAAATCCGTAACCAAATCCGTACAATTATGCCATTTAACATAGATTATACACAATCTCCTACTTACCAAGAAGCTATGCTTGCAGGAAAACTAGAAGGAAAACTAGAAGGAAAACTAGAAGAGCAACTTGAAATTGCCAAAGAAATGCTTTTAGATAAAATGCCTATTGCTCAAATAGAAAAATTTACCAAACTAACAAGCACCCAAATTGGTGATTTACAGAGCCAAATTAAAAAAGTAAGTAAGAAAAAGAAGTAATTAAAAACATAAATGTTCAAAGATTTAGCAGCAGAAATAAATAACTTTTTTCCTTTTGAGATACTAGAAAACCAACCTAGCCAAATAGTTGCGTTCATTATTATCTTACTTATTGGGATTATTGCGCAGCGTTTTATATCTCCATTCATCACAAAGGCACTTTATATGCTTATTAAGCGTGTGCCAGATACAGATAATTTGCAGGTTTTCGTAAAGAAAATGCAACCTAATGTAGAGTTTTTACTGATGATTATTTATTTGTATTTGTCGGTATTGCCTTTACATTTTCCTAAGACTTGGGAGCTAGTAGAAGTTACAAAATTTGGTCTAAAAATGGTTTTGGTACGTTGTTATGCCCTTTTGGTAATACTCACTATTTCTAATATCTTTATAAAAGCTATCAATATCATTGGAAATATAATGATAGAAAATGCAAAGGCAACAGAAACTATGATGGACGACCATATTATTCCGTTTATCAAAGAACTTGCTAAGGTTTTTGTGGTGATTGTGGCGTTTTTTGTAATTTTGGGAAATGTTTTTGATATAAATGTTGTTGCAATGGTTACTGGTTTGGGTATTGGAGGTATTGCGGTGGCACTTGCGGGAAAAGAAACACTTGAAAACCTTTTTGCCTCTTTTACTATTTTTTTGGACAAACCTTTTATTGTGGGAGATTGGGTCAAAGTCAATGAAATTGTAGGGCGTGTGGAACGTGTAGGCTTTCGTAGTACACAACTGCGCACTATTGAGCGAGGTTTGCTAACTATGCCAAACAAAATGATGACTGATAGACCAGTTGAAAATTGGACAGAAAGAGAGATTTGGAGAGCGCAATTTAACTTTGGATTGAGCTACGGCACACCAAAAGAAAAACTCTACAAAATCAAAAAGGAAATGCACGAGTATCTGCAAAGCCACGACAATACCACAGCCGACAATCAGATTTATCTCTACGAATTTGGGCAATCCAGCCTTAATTTTACTGTTTTTTTCTTTGCACAAACCAATAATTTCTTTGAATTGCAGAAAATTAGAGATGAAATAAATTTTAGATTATATGAAATAGTACAGCAAAATGAAGCCTCTTTTGCATTTCCTACGCAAGTAGTTTATTTTAAGAAAGAAAATGCAGCTGGTGGCTTTGATTTATAGCCCCCAGCCCCGAAGCTTATCTTGTAGGGGTTTTGTATTTGTAGGGGCAACCCTTGCGGTTGCCCTCTTTGAATAGGCTTTAAATTTGTTTTTGTAGATGATTTTGCGTTCTGATTGTCGTGTT
>JANYGM010000075.1 GCA_025362415.1 bacterium | reverse complement strand
TTGATATTTTGGCTCTGAAATCTCCATTTTGAGCCTTGAAAGTGTGGTAATATCCGTAATCTGTATGCTAAGTAGTCCTTTTCTCAGGTCTTCTCTAAGTTCCCAATACATTTGAGAACGAAGTGAAGCAAAACTATAAAGTGGCTTTTGGTTGCTGTCCTTAATAATTGCCTCCACCACTTGCCCACCTGCAAGCCCCTGCGCCTTATAGCCCTCGTTATGTAGCGTGTTGATGGTGGACGTTCCCACACCCACACTATCCACACCAATATACTCTCCTGCTACATCATAATCATAAAAAGAAGGAATACGGTAGTCGTGTAGTCCCTGCGTGAGAAGTTGCTCACTAGAAAGAAGTAAATTATAAGCCAAATGTGAGGCATCAGGGCATTGAAACTCTTTGAGATAAAGCAAAATATTAGCTTTTCCGTAGGCGACTGCTGCCTTATCACCTGCCACAGAATTTGCCACATCCACACCACAAGCATTTTGTGAGTCGTCTAGCGGAACGCTTGGAATATCAAGATTTATAGCATTCTCTATCCAAGACACTTTAATAAGGCTATCTGTTGATTGTGCAGGGGATATGCCTCTTACTCGTGATTTGAAGAATGGGCTATCTTCTCCGTATTCCTGTTTTCTGGCATTAAGCGAAATTTCAGTAATTGCTCCTGGTATGATTTCTTTTTTACCAACAATATTTGGGTGGTCGTAGGAAGAGATTATAAAATGTTTTACTCGTGGTTTTTGGCAAAACGTGTGTAGTGTGTCTGTTTGGGCATCTGGATTACCTACCGCAAGGATTAGGTTATGTTCTCCTGTGCAGGTGTTGATGTATGCCTCCATACTTGCAATGTCCATACCTGGCGTTTCTTCTGTAATAATAAGCATATCTTTTCTGTGAAAACCTTGCCTACTCACATTGGAGGTACTGCCTGAGCTTGCACGACTTGCCACACCTATTGCCTGCCACGCATTAAGGTTTTCTTCTCCTTCTTCCAAATCAGAAAATCCACGAGCATCAACCAAAAGCCTAAGACTATCATATAATTCAGCGTGGGGACGTATTTTTTTGAACTTGTGAAAAGCCGTTTTGATTTCGCTCCAAAGTTGTGTTTTTAGTTGTCCTGCTACTGGTGCAGAGGTAACTACAAGGCTACCCTCAAAACAGTCCAAAAACCAAAACACCACACGTGCCAAAAAAAAGGTTTTCCCTGTTCCTGTGGCGGATTCCATACCTGCGAAATAGTTGTCCGCAAGTGCCTGCCAACCTTGTGCAAAAGGGTCTTTTGAGCCGTCCCACTCGTGATTTTCGTAATTGTCGTAAGCTGACCAAACTACATTTTTCTCATCTTCCAAAAACCGCTCACTAAGCCACTTTGAAGGGTTTTGTTGATAATATTTTTGTTTTAGCCTGCGGAGTTTTTCTTCTTTGAGTTGTCTTAAAGTCATTTTATTTTAGTTAAATATTTACAAATTTAACTAAAAAATATTTAGTATAATTTTTGTTTATTAAATTTTTTCCAAAACAAAAAGCCCGCTACTTTTTGAGTAGCGGGCTTTTTGTTAGAAATTTTTACTTGAAATTTACTTTTTCCCACCTTCAAAAAGGATTTCTGTTTCTCTTTCTAATGCTTTTTGGGTTACATCAACATAATACTTTTTTGTGGTATTAGGGTCTTTGTGCCCCATCATTTGTGAAGTTGTGAGAAGGCTAATACCTTCAGAACACCAATACGTGCCTGCTGATTTCCTTGAAATCTTAGTAGTAAGATTGATGGAGATGTTATGTATTATTGCTATTTCTTTCAATAGGCGGTTATGTGTGGCAAGGTGATGAATTGGAAGTTTTCCTTCATATTTGTCCCAAATTTCATGTGCAACAGGCAAAAAGGGCAAATCCTGTGTTAGAAGTACACCGTATGGACTTTTCCCTCTCACTACTCGTATGTACTTTTTCCCATTTTCTTCCCTAAAATGAGAGGGGTTGAGGGCTTTAATATCGCAAAAATCAAGACTTGTCCAAAATTGAAACACAAAACAATGGGCTACATGACGCATTGTTTTGTGTTCATACTCGTGAGCATATATTTCTGCGACTTTCTCTGGCGTAAGATAGAGTATTTTCTTCTCCTCAATCTTTGGCGTGGGTAGTCCCTCCACATTATTGGCATTAGAATAGCCGTTTTGCTTAGCCCATACAATTACAGCTCTTAGATGTTGCAATTGTTGTTTGATGAAACCATTGCCACACGTCTTTTTCGTTGTGATTAGCCACACTTGGTATTGTTGCCAGATTTGTGCAGTTACTTCTTCACAATAGATGTCTTCTTTTTTGCTGCTTTTTAGGAATTCAGTAAGATTTTCCAGACTTCTTGTGTGAATATCTTTTGTGCCTTGCGAATGTCTTTTTGTGATATGCAGGTAAGAAAAACATAGGGGAACAAGGTTTAGAAAAGTTTTTTTGTCTTCCTCCTGCTTGAGAGCCTCTGAGATGACACGGTTAGCAGTAACAACAGGTATGCGGTTGTCGGCGCATAGGGCATTGTAGGCTATTTTGAGGTCTGCAATTTCGTTAGATAACGTCTCGTTATCTTGGTATATACTTTCTTGCTTATTTGGGTCTTTAGAAAAAATAGTTTGCATTTTTGCGTTCCATTCTTCCTGCAGGCATTCCACACCTGTAGAGTAGGCTTTGCCTTTTACCCCTCCTACGGTAACTTGGCAATAGATTTTCCCAGTGTTTTTGGTTTTGGATTTTCTGATGTAGAAAAGGATTTCCATGACGTTCCTTTTTTTTGGTGATTACTTTTGAGGTCTGACATACTTATTTTTTATATGCAACCGAGTTGTTGCGTACAATTATAAGCATTTTATTTCATTTGTAAAAAATGTATGCGAATTTGACTTTAATTCGCATACACCTCACACACACACCTATTTTTTCTTTGCAAAAAGCAAAAAAAAATAAAAGGAAAAAAGTGCCTTAAATATGTATTAAACACACTTAAGACCAACCCTATTACAAATTATTATTTGTGCGCATGGCAGGATTTGAACCCACAACCTTCAGAGCCGAAATCTGACATTCTATCCAATTGAACTACACACGCAATATAATTAGGAATTGTGAATCAGGAATTGTGAATTAAAATTTATACGTATTTTGTATTCATTCACAATTCCTAATTCACAATTCCTAATTCAAAAAATTATTTCTTCAAATAAACACCAGAAAAATCTCTCCATTGCATTGCATTATTAGGGAAATCTTTGACATTCATTTTCACCAAACGGTATGCTTCATCATACCATAGCACAATAATTGGTGCATTATCCATCAAAATTTGTTCTGCTTTTGCAAAAAGTTCATTTGCTTCTTCTTCTGATTTTGAACTTACGGCTTGTGCATAAAGTGCATCATATTTAGCATTTTTGAAACGTGCCATATTGGGGATAGATTTTTCTGCATCATTATCAGGTACAAATTTCCCTAAGAAAAGCGACAAAAAGTTCTCTGCACTTGGATAATCTGCATAATAAGACGTTTTCAACATATTAAATTTACCTGCAAAACCATTATCTAAAAGTTGTGCAATAGGCAGGATATTTATTTTTATATTTATGTTAAGGTGGTCTTTAAGTTGTTTTTGGATTTCTTGCGCTACGTCTGTTTGTCTATTTCCCTCTGCATTAAGTTCCAAAGTAACCAAAGGAAAGCCCTTTCCGCCACTAAACCCTGCTTTTTCAAAATAATATTTAGCAGAATCAATATTTAAACCATAACCACGAATTTTAGAAATATCATAATTTTTAAAAGTTGGTGGTGTAATGCCGTGTTCTCCTGCTGCCTCACCCTCGCCTCCAAGCGCATAATCTAAGATTTTTTGGCGGTCTATGGCAAAAGAAAATGCTTTTCTGACGTTCAAATCTTTAAAAACTTCATTTTTTGTCATAAAATAAAGATATTGTGTTGTCATTTCTGGATTTCTTTGCAAATCAAAATCCTGAATACCTCCGTCAGCTGCTTTGGCTGCTTTTTCTGTAGCTTCTGTGATATAATCTGTTGGCAAACGGTAAACCATATCCAAATTTCCTTTCTGAAACTCAAATAATTCTGTTTTTTTATCTTTAATAAAAGTGATTTTGATTGCTTCTAAAAATGGCAAAACATTGCCATCTTTGTCTTTTTGGTAGTATTTTGGATTTCTTTTGAGAATAATAGAATTATTTTCTTCTAGGCTTGCCAACGTGAAAGCACCCGTTCCAACCGCTTTTGTACGCATTTCAGAGCCATATTTTTCTACTGCTTCCTTTGGATAAATAAATGTAAAAGGTTTTGCAAGTCCGTACAAAAATACTGCAGAAGGCTGATTTAGTGTAAGTTGGATAGTATTTTTATCAATAACTTTGATACCTTCTACCTCAAAAGAAGGTTTTTTGCCACCAGCAGAGGCTTTATTGTATTCATTTGCACCTTTTAAGACATCTTGGAAAACACTAAATCCTTGATTTTGAGCATCTTGTGTGCAGGTGCGAGTAAAACAATATTTTACATCTTCTGCGGTCATTTCACGTCCTTTTCCACCAGAAAAACATTCGTTGTCGTGAAATAAAACACCTTTTCTTAGCACAAATGTATAAATAGTTTTTGTTTCATCAACAGAATAACTTTCAGCCAACGCAGGCATTAAAGAAAGGTCATCTTGTTTGAATTTTAAAAGACCTTCATATATTTGTGTGGCAGTACGCAAAGAATAAACATCAATAATACTCAAAGGATAAAGAGATTTGATGTATTCTGTTTCATTCAACTTAAAAACGCCCCCATAAACCTTACCACCTTTGGCATCTTTTGGAAGATTAGCATTACTATTATCTGTGTTTTTAGTATCTCCACAAGATGCTAAAAAAAAAGCAGAAAAAATAGTTGTAAGTAGTATACTTTGTATAGTATTTTGTTTCATTATGAGTAGTGCTAAATGGTATTGTTTTGGTTGTTTACGGCTTTTTTGGGTATGATAATATTGCTATTACTGTTATTCAACAACAATAAAGCAATTTTTGTATGAAATACAAAACAAAAGTAGAAAAAACTTTTAAAAAAAGCTATTATTTTTTGTTATTTGTTTGTGCTTTAAAATAACTACTGTTCATTTCTTTTGAAGAAAATACGGCTAACCATTAAAAATAAATAAGCTATTTCTCAATCATTTTCAATGGTTTGCAACGAATTATTAAAAATTCAATGAATAATTATCATTTTTTGAACTATTTTTTTTTGTTGTTTGTTTAAAAATTGATATGCTCAATAATTTTTTTAAGAGTTAGCATATTTTGAGATATTTTTTTACGAACTATTTTTTAAATTAGTATTTCAATAAATTTAATAAACTTTCACCCCAATTACACAATTTAACTTTTTTCAATTATGAAAAACAAATCTCAAGACGAACAAGTAAACTTAGTGGCACACACACTAAAAGCTATTGCGCACCCTACACGTGTAGGTATTTTGAAACTTCTTGTGAACAACGAGAAAATGTCTGTAAGTGATATTTGCAAAAACCTTGGTTCTGAACAATCACTTACCTCTCATCACCTTGCTAATATGCGTGCTTGTGGCGTGCTTAAACACGAGCGTGATGGGAAACAAATTTTTTATTCTTTGTTGATGAAAGAAGCTGGCGACTTGCTAACAAGCATTCCTTTGGCAGTAGCTAAAGCATTTGCAGCAGTTGCACCAGCAAAAGCTAAGTAATCATTAAAAGATGTTTGAAAATTAACGAAAAAACCTTTTTAGATAATTCTAAAAAGGTTTTTTTTATTATTCATCAGCAGAAGTAAGGTAAGAATAATCTTTTACAATAATTTTCAGAAACTCGCTATTCTCTTCTTGAACATAGGTTAAACCTAATAAAAGTTTGGTTTTTTGCGCTATTTTCTCCAAAATTTCTGCTTTGTGTTCTTTGCGGTAAGCAATCAAAAACTCTTTTATAAGATTTATATCATTATCAGAAAGTAGCGTAACCTGCATATATTTGGGAGAATAAAGCTCTCCAAATTGTGGCATAAGTAATTGTAAATTCATATTTGGAGTTTTGGGAACACGTATGACGCAAGTATCAGCCGCCAAATCTCCTATTCTTTGCCCTCTCCCATTAGTAGAAATACCAATAATAGCCACAAGTCCAGACGAAAAAGATACATCAACCACCCTAAAAAACCACCTCAAGGCATATTGTCCTATGTCGGCTTGTCTGCCGTTTGTGCGTATCACTTTGATATTCATAGCTTTTTTACCTATGCTTTGCCCATTAAGAAAAATCTCGGACAAAACATCATAAAAAAAAATAGGAATAAAAAACACAAAATACAACACAATAGTACCAATACTATCATTACGAAAGTTCAAATTGATGTCAAGGACATCAAAAATCTTGAAAACCCCAAAAATATAGGCAATTTCCACTAATATATCTATCAAAAATGCCAAAATACGCTCTCCTACACTTGCAGGCGCATATTCTAAACTAACATTTTGCGTGGTTTCTATCTTGATTGTTTCCATTTCGTCTTTTAATTAGATAACGACATTGATATTTTGGGTAGTGTTAAACAAGTAATGCTGAATAATGCTCAAACTGCAAAGCTTAATGTAAAAAGCATTACATCTTTAACACTACCATATTTTGTATTAGTTCCAGCGGAACAGTATATTTATAGAAATATTATTGTGTTTGTATTTCGCTCCAGCGGAGCGGCATATTTATAAATATTGCGCTCCGCTGGAGCGAAATACATTTTTTGACCTATTCTATAAATATATCAGTCCGCTGGACTGTAATACAAATTAACAATGTCGTTATCTAAATGTTGCGTTTTCAAAAAAATATCATATACCACACATCATATATTAAAGCATCAACCCACACTTCCTTCCAAAGAAATGCTTAATAATTTTTGTGCTTCTACAGCAAATTCCATAGGAAGTTGGTTTAAAACCTCTTTTGCATAACCATTTACAATAAGTGCAACGGCTGCTTCTGTACTTATTCCACGCTGATTACAATAAAATATCTGGTCTTCTCCAATTTTTGACGTAGTCGCCTCGTGTTCTATGTGTGCGCTTGCGTTTTTGACCTCCAAATACGGAAAAGTATGCGCTCCACACAAATCTCCCATCAAAAGTGAATCACATTGTGAGAAATTTCGGGCATTTATGGCACGCTTGCTCACTTCTACAAGCCCTCTATAAGAATTTTGGCTATGTCCAGCCGAAATTCCCTTAGAAACAATGCGACTTTTGGTATTTTTGCCCAAATGTATCATTTTTGTACCTGTGTCTGCTTGCTGATAATTATTAGTTACCGCCACAGAATAAAATTCTCCAACAGAATAATCCCCTTTCAGGATAACTGATGGGTATTTCCAAGTGATTGCAGAGCCAGTTTCTACTTGTGTCCACGAGATTTTGGAGTGATTCCCTGCGCAAATACCACGTTTTGTAACGAAATTATAAATACCACCTTTCCCATTTTTGTCGCCAGGATACCAATTCTGAACAGTAGAATATTTCACTTCTGCATTTTCCAACGCTACAATCTCTACTACCGCAGCGTGAAGCTGGTTTTCATCACGCATAGGCGCAGTGCAACCTTCCAAATAACTTACATAACTTCCTGCATCAGCCACAATCAAAGTACGCTCAAATTGCCCTGTATTGGCGGCATTGATACGAAAATATGTAGAAAGTTCCATAGGGCAGCGCACTCCTTTTGGAATGTAGCAGAAAGAACCATCAGAAAAAACCGCAGAATTAAGCGCAGAAAAATAATTATCTTGCGCAGGCACAACAGAACCCATATATTTTCTGACAAGTTCTGGATGATTTTCCACCGCCTCACTCATAGAACAAAAAATAATGCCCATTTTTCCTAATGTATCCTTAAAGGTCGTAGCTACAGAAATACTATCAATAACGGCATCTACCGCTATTCTAGGCATTTCTTCCACACCTGCAAGGCGTTTTTGCTCACTCAACGAAATTCCTAATTTTTCAAAAGTAAGACGCATTTCTGGGTCTAGCTCATCAAGGCTATTAAGTGTTATTTTCTGTTTTGGCGCAGAATAATAGATAATATCTTGATAATCAATTTCAGGGAATTTCACGTTTTGCCAGTTGGGTGCTTTGAGAGTTTTCCATAGTGCAAATGCCTTCAAACGCCATTCTAAGAGCCATTCAGGCTCATTTTTCTTATGAGAAATAAACCTAACTGTATCTTCATTAAGTCCTTTTGGAGCTTCATCAGCCTCAAAATTACTCACAAAACCATATTTATAATCAGAGTTGATGTGCGCTTCTAAAACTTCGTTTTCTTTGTTCATTATTTTAAAATCTTATTTGTTTTTATGTGTTTATGTCTTATTATTTTTTTTATGAATTAACTAGCAATCAATACGGTTGAGATTTAATTTTTCTTTTAACCGCAAAGACTAAAATAATTAGGAATTTTTAATTAGGAATTATAAATGAATACAACAGTAATAACCTTGCGTTCTTTGCGTGTATTCAAACTTTGCGCCTTTGCGGTTAAAAGAAAATCAACTACAAAGATAACATTCAGTTAGTTCTTTTTAATAAGCGGAACAC
>JANYGM010000494.1 GCA_025362415.1 bacterium | reverse complement strand
TAATTTCTCAATTTCAGGAGGTAGCTCTGCTATTTGATTATTACTTAAGCTAAGCCAAGTCAGATTTTGTAGCTCCCAAATTCCTGCAGGCAAATTGCTTATTCCATTATTAGACAAGTTCAAAATTTTGAGTTGTTTATTCTTTAATACTTCAGTAGGAACTTCTCCGAAATCTTGATAATGTAAATCTAAAGCAATAATTTCGGGGCTTAAATCTTCTAATTTGTATGCTGCTCTGTAAGTATTACCCAACGTATCTAAATAGTAGTCTTTCTTTTCTTTTACTACCTTAAAAAAGTCATAAAAATTTGTTATATTGGCTCCTTCCCACTGCCCTAATTTAGCTACTGTATTCCCTTTTTTATCTATAAAAAAGTATTTACGGTTTTTGTAGGTAAGAATAAATTTGCCATTACCAAAATGCGAATATAAATACGAACTATTAGTAGTTGTTTTAGCAATAACTTTCTGAAATAATTCTTCTACTTCTTTGGCTTTTTCGGGGCATTCGTATTTAGCAGAGTCGTATTTCTGCATAGCCATTAGATATTGGCTACGTGCCATCATTCTGTTGCCATTTTCAATACCTGTATTGTATTTGGTAAGGTCGCAGTTTTGGGCATAAGTATTGCCTATATAGGCGAATAGCAACAAAATAAGTAAGATGTTTTTCATTTTTGAGAATTTATAAGTTAGAAACTTAGTCCTTTGATTTTTCAAAATCAGCCACGCCACCAGACACAATAAACTTCATCAAATCAGTAGAATTAGCCGTTATGGGTGTGATGCTGTCTTTATGAACAATCAGCAAAATACCAGAAAAAGTATAAGCTTGTGGCATATAAACGGCAATATGGTCTTCCAAATCCAGTATTTTCAGGTCATTTTGAGTGATAAAACCTATTACTTTGTGATTATTGCCCATATTTACGAGAACAGGTTTATCAAATTTTTTGTCTTCTCCAAAAAAAGCAGCAGTCAAATCTTTCACAGAGCCATAAATAAGGCTTACAAGTGGGATTTTCTGCAAAATAGTATCAATAAGTCCGAGTAGTGGTTTTGTAAGCCAGCCAGAACCCAAATATCCTATCAAAGTTGTTCCTACAAGCACAACCAAAAGACTAAGTCCAGGTATTTTGATGCCAATAGGAAAGCTATCCAACCAGTTGATAGAACTCCAAAGCACATAAACTGTAATCCCCGCAGGAACTACAAACAACAAACCATTTAGGAAATATTTTACGAAGTGCTTGATAATTGGGTGCATAAATAATGGTGAATTTTTAATTA
Source organism: bacterium (assembly GCA_025362415.1). Taxonomy (GTDB): domain Bacteria; phylum Bacteroidota; class Bacteroidia; order Cytophagales; family Thermonemataceae; genus JANYGM01. The sequence continues at coordinate 13,688 of JANYGM010000494.1, read as the reverse complement.
TGAATGAATACAAAATGTTAGTAATGAATATATTACAAATAAACTCCTGATTTTGTATTCCTTAGTGCCTGCTTTGTGTGTATTTCTTAATGAACTTAGTGTTAAAAAATAACCTAGAAAATTATTTAGTATTCTAAGAAAACAATTTATTTCTGTGAGAATCCAGTTTTAGAAGGATAAAAAGCAGAATAGTAAAGCCCCACAAAGATGAACCTCCATAACTAATAAATGGCAAGGGAATGCCAATAACAGGGAAAAGCCCAATAGTCATAGACAAATTCAAAGTAAAATGAAAAAACAAAATAGACACCACACAATAACCATAAATGCGTGCAAAAGGGTCTTTTTGTCGCTCCGAAATTACCACAATACGAGAAAGTAGCCCCACATACAAACAAACTACCAAAAGACTTCCCAACCAACCAAACTCTTCTCCAATGGTGCAAAAAATAAAGTCTGTGCGTTGTTCTGGCACAAAATCAAATTTAGTTTGTGTGCCTTCCAAGTAGCCTTTTCCAGTAAACCCCCCTGAACCAATAGCAATAAGTGACTGTTTGAGGTTGTAGCGAGTTGTACGCCCTTGTTTGTCCACGCTATCATCAATAAGTACCAAAATACGTTCTTTTTGGTGAGGTTTTAGGACATTTGTAAAAATCCAACTTACACTAAAAACAAATCCAATAGCCAAAATAAAAGGCGCAATCAGCATCATTATATAACCAACAAGATGATTATTACTCATTTTTTGCCTTCTAAGTCTGTCTATTTGCCAACGGTATAAGAAATAAAGCACCGCAATTACAAAGATAAAAACTGATAAATAAACAACTTTGACAATCAGAGCCAAGACAAATAACAATGCCACAACACCAATAAGTACCAAAAATATTACATTTAGCCCTTCTCTATAAAAAACAAGAATAAAACTACTAAAAACGAGCGTTGAGCCAGGGTCGGGTTGCAATAAAATCAGAAAGATAGGCACGCCCAAGATGCCTGCAAGTGCCAACTGACTTTTAAAATCTGTTACTTTTGCGCCACCATTCCCCAAATAACGTGCTACAGCAAGCGCACAACCTATTTTTGCAAATTCTGCTGGTTGAAGTTTCAAAAATCCTAAATCAAACCAAGCACGTGCGCCATTGACGTTTTGCCCAAAAATCAGCACACCCACCAATAGCAGGCATATCACAAAATAAATGATAGGCGCAAGCACTTCAAAGGTTTTGTAATCAATAATACAAATAATCATAATCAGCACTATTCCAGACAATATAAAAGTAAGTTGTCGCCCTGAAAATGTAGAAAGTGCATAAATAGGCATTGGTCTATCAGGATTATAAACGGCAGAATACACACTCATCAGCCCTACAAGTACCAAAGCAAAATAAAAAAATACCGCCAATCCATCAAGATTAGCAAAAACACTACGCTGATTAGCCACTTTTTAAATTAGGAATTGTGAATTAGGAATTGTGAATTAGGAATTAGGAATTGTGAAGAATAAGCAATACAAAACTTCACGAATAGCCACAGGCTTTCGTGAAGTTCATTTTTTAGAGCTTTTTTAGATATTTTAAACTGTTTTTGGGTCTGGTACAGCAGCTTCTGGCACTTTCCCTAGTTTTCCTATGATAAGGCGGTTACTTTTGTCATAACTGAAATAGCTTGACATCCAAGTCATTAGTATCATAAGGCGGTTTCTATAGCCTGCAATGAAAAGTAAATGCACAAACATCCACGTTATCCATGCCAAAAAGCCACTCATATTGAATTTTTTGATGTTTACAACTGCTTGATTACGCCCAATAGTTGCCATAGAGCCTTTATCAAAGTATTTAAAAGGTTTCATTTCATCTTTTTTCCCTTTGATGATTTTCAAAAGATTATCTGCCAACAAACGTCCTTGTTGCATTGCAGGAGGTGCCATCATTGGGTGTCCTCGTGGCGTTTCATCTGTAATCATAGCTGCCACATCACCTACTGCAAAAATATTTTCATAACCGCTCACTCTGTTATAGGTATCTACCAAAATACGGTTTCCTTTTTGCATTACTTCAGGTTTTAGCCCACTCACAGGCAAACCTGCCACGCCAGCACCCCAAACAAGTGTGCGTGTGATAAGTTTTTCACCATTACTTAGTGTGGCGGTATAGCCATCATATTCTTTCACAGAAACACCTACGTGAACTTGTACCCCTAGTTTTTCTAATGCTTTTTTGGCATCAGCAGAATTAGTTTCAGACATAGAGGCAAGTACACGAGGAGCAGATTCTATCAAATGCACGTCCATTTCAAAGAGATTGAGTTCTTTATAATCACTTGGAAAAACGTGTTTTTTGAGTTCTGCTAGTGCGCCAGCAATTTCCACGCCTGTAGGTCCTCCTCCCACAATTACGTAGTCAATAAGGCTATTTTTTTTCTCGTTATCTTCTTCCAAAAGTGCTTCTTCAAAATTACGAATAATGCGGTTGCGTAGCACTATGGCATCTTCAATGGTTTTGATAGGAAAAGCATTTTTTTCAATGTCTTTCATACCAAAAAAATTGCTTGTTGCACCTGTCGCAATAATCAAATGGTCGTAATGCACACTTCCAATAGAGGTTTCTATGGTGTTTGCCTCTGGACTGATATGCAAAACTTCAGCAAAACGAAAATAAAAATTTTTCTGACCAGAGTATGCTTTGCGGAAAGGGTAAACAATAGAGGCGGTTTCTAGCCCCGAAGTAGCCACTTGATACAGCAAAGGCTGAAAACAATGGTGGTTGTGTTTGTCAAAAAGTACAATTTGTGCATCTGCTTTTGCAAGTGATTTGACAAGTTGCATACCACCAAAACCGCCACCAATGATAATAATGCGTGGTTTTCCAATGTCTGGAATGCGTGAAGTTAAATTGTTATTAGGCATTTCGGTATAGTTAGAAATTGATATAAAAATCTTTATCCTTATTTTTTACAAATATAAGATTTATTTATTTCAAACCACCCAAAAAATATTAACTTCATTTTTTTGTATATCCTAAGATTTTTTTGATTTATGACTTAAAACATTTTCAAGCCAATCATAGAAATATCATCACGTTGCTCTGAGCCAGCTTGATGTGAGGCTAGTAAGGCTAAAATCTGTTCTTGTTGTGTTTTCATACTTTCTTTGTGAAATTGTAGTGTTGTTTGTTTGACTGCATTGCTACCAAGTTTCTTGCGCTCTGGGTCGTTTTGGTCAATAATACCATCAGAAAGCAAATAAAACATAGTATTTTCTTCAAAATCAAAAACCTGATTAGTAAAAGGAAGTGGCTTGTCTTTTCCTCCAAGATAAATTTTGTCCCCTGAAATCTGGTTAATTTGATTGTTTTCAACGTAATACATAAAAGACTTAGCACCTGCAAAAGTAAGTCTAATATTTTTTGTATCTTGGATATTTTTCTCAAAAAAGCAGATAGAAATATCCATACCATCATTATTTAGCCCTGCTTCTTGTTTTAGAAGAAAACGCAAATCTTTATCAAGAAGTGCCAAAATGGTAGCTGGGTCGTTGTATATTTGTTTTGTGTTGATTATTTCGTGAAGTAGTGTACTTCCAAGCAAACTCATAAAAGCCCCTGGCACACCGTGTCCTGTGCAATCTGCCAATACAAATACACATTGATTGTCGTTTATCTTAGAAAACCAATAAAAATCTCCAGAAACAATATCTTTTGGCTTATAAATAACAAAAATATCCTGAAAAAATGCTTTCAAATCCTGCATTTCTGGCAAAATAATATTTTGCATACGAGAGGCATAAGCAATACTCTTATTGAGCTGTTCTGATGTAGTTTTTAGGGTAGAATAAGTAGTTTCTAAGGTATTTTTTTGTGTTTCTAAGTTGTCATTTAGCACCAAAAGTTCCTCTTGTTGCTGTACGATAGCGTTGTTTTGTAGGGCAAGTAAAAGATTTGTTTTCTTTTTGTTTTGATATAACACATATCCTGCTATTGCCAGCACAATCATAAGCCCCAAAGCTGTAATAAATACATTTCTGATATTTTTTTGTGCTTGTAATTCCTTTTGATAGTTAAGTTGTGTTTGTTGTTTTTCTAGTTCTTGCTTATTTTGTTGGTAGTCAAAATCTTTTTGTAGTGCATCTTTGTATTTTTTTTGATTTTGCAGGCTGTCAGTAGTTGCTTTATAGAGTAAATGACTCTGATAAGCCTCTTCATAATTGCCCAAACTAGCTGCTATATGGCTTTTTTCGTAAGATGCAAGATTAATAAGCCCCATATTATTCAAATTTTGGGCAAGTGTTACGGCATCATTTGCATATTTGAAGGCAATTTGTGGTTGTTTGATGGCTTGATAATATTTAGCAAAAGTAATATTGAGGTCTGTTTGCCTTTCCAAACTCTTCATTTCCAATGCTGCTTTTAAGCCTTTTTCTAGGTATGGAAGTGCTTTTTCGTATTGTTTTAGAGATATTTGTGCGTTTGCAATATTATTACAAGCGTATGTAAGATTAAATTGGTCGTTAGTTTCTTCTGCAAGTTTGAAATTTATAAGTTGATAAGAAAGAGCTTTATCATATTGTTTTTGCTGTTGATAAATCTCTGCAATATTAAAATTAGAATAAAAAATGCCTTTTTTGTCTTTTTCTTCTTCATTCAATACCAAACTTTTCTTTGCGTAGGCAAGTGCTGTGGTAAGATTTCCTTGTTCTTTGTAAATATCTGCCAAATTATTACTAACATAAGCCACTCCTTTTTTATTATTGATTTTTTCAAATGCAGTAATAGCTTTCTGGCAATATTCTACTGCAAGTGGTGATTTTGATTGATTTTTATATAATGCCGCAAGACTATTATAAGTAAAACCCAGCCCATCCAAATCATTAGACTTTTGCAAAGCATCTACTGCAATATTAAGGTAATTGATAGCTTCTATGATGTTTCCTTTGGTGCGGTAATAAATTCCCATTACTCGTGCGCCTCTACCTATACCTATTTGATAGTTAAGGCTTTTTGACGTTTCTAATACTTCTTTTGCCCACGCAAGCGAGGAGTCTGGCTGACTATAACGAACAGTATTAGCAAGTTCTGCAAGAGAGAGCAAGTAGGTTGTATCAGTTTTTGGTTTGCTTTTGATGATAGTTTTTAGGCTATCTTCTATTTGTTTTTGGCTATAAAGAACAGTGTTGAAAAGCAAGAAAAATAGAACAAGAAAAGGTATCTTTTGCATAGATTGGTTGATTAAAAAGTATTTTTAACAAATATAGGAAAGTTTTGAGATTTTACAAATCAATACAAAAAAAGCCTTAATTTTGCCTTAAATTATAATGATTATTATTTGTAAAGATACAAATAGTGGTTTAGTTGTTACTTGTATTCACTTACAACTCACAACTTACAACTCACAACTAAAAAAATTACTCATTTGCTTTATATTATTCCCACTCCCATAGGAAATTTAGAAGATATTACTTTGCGTGCTTTGCGTCTATTAAAAGAAGTTGATAGCATTTTGGCGGAAGATACTCGTACTACTGGTATTTTGCTAAAGCACTACGAAATCCGCAAGCCTTTGCAAAGTTATCATATTTTCAACGAACATCATACAGTCGCAAAGATTTTGGAAAGGCTAAAAAATGGTGAAAATATAGCCTTAGTATCTGATGCAGGCACTCCGTCTATTTCTGACCCTGGCTTTTTATTGGTGCGTGCTTGCGTGGAGGCAGATATTGAGGTAAATTGTTTGCCAGGTGCGACTGCCTTCGTACCTGCGCTTGTGCAGTCGGGCTTGCCTAGTGATAGTTTTATTTTTGATGGGTTTTTACCACACAAAAAAGGCAAACAAACTCGTTTAAAGCAACTTTCAGAGGAAGAAAAAACAGTAGTTTGCTATGAATCTCCGCACCGTTTGCTGAAAACATTAGAAATGATGATACCTTATTTTGGTGCTGACAGGCGTTGTTCTGTTTCTAGAGAATTAAGTAAGATTTATCAAGAAACTAAAAATGGCACTATTGAAGAAGTTTTGGCATATTTCACCCAGAAAGGCGTAAAAGGAGAAATAGTAATGGTTATTCAGGGGAAACAAGAGGAAAAACCACTAAAAGGATAAAAACAGGTTTCATTTCAGTAAAAATATACATAATAAGGATAATTTATGTATATTTGAGGAATAAAAAAGAACTTTCCTTTTTAGGAAAGTTCCAATTTTTTAAGGGAGTAGCGAAGATATGCGGAAGTGCCTCCAGAACCAATATCCACCTAGCCCCCTTTTATATCTTTGATGAAAGAAAGTGCTTAATTTTGCACTAAGAATTTCAATAATTCTATTGCAAATATACAAACTAAAAATTAGATATGCAAATAATAAATCACAAAAATCAAAGATTAACATTAGTTCAGAAATTTTTCATTGAAAAATCACTAGAATTATTGTCTTCACGAACAATAGACTCCTATAGAGTGCGAGTAAAAAATCCTAAAACTATTTTGGAAGAATTAGCACATTGTATAGAAGATTTTGAAAAAGGAAAAATAAAACATTTTGAAACTATAAAAACAAAAAGCAAAGATACATTTGCATTAGTTGATGATGCAATTTCTTTACTTAAAGACTCTAATTATTTGTGTTTTAATACAATTTCATCAGAATATTTTGATAAATTGTTACTTGAATTAGAATCTAACAATTATAAAAAATTATTATCCAGCCTAAAAATTATCCTAAAAGATAACGAAAACTACTTAGAAACTCTTGTCAGCCAGTTTGAAATACTATTTCAAGAGGATTATCAGGATAAATCTTCAAATGAGATTTTTGAGCATTTGAGAAAAGTAGAAAAAATTCTAAATATTTTATATACAGAACTGATTGATACGGGCTTTTCTAAAAGTTATTTGTATAAATTAGTATATGGTGTTTTTGTCAATTCCCTTATTGATAGCAAAGATTTTGATACTCACTTTACTAATTTTAAGACAAGAATTTTAAGTGAAAAAATTGAACATCAGGTAGTATTCAAAGTAGAAACAAGTAATAAAGTGGCAGAAGCTATTTCTTCTACTGTTTTCTCCTCTGATATCAGCATAAAAAATGATATTGATACTATAAATTTAGATAGACAAGATAGACAGAATGAATTAGGAAGATTTAAAGCTAAAGTTGGGGTAACTAAATTTATCAAATGTAAAATTGATGCGTTTGACCATATTGCTGCTTTGAAATTAGCCAAAAATATTTTAGCAGAACACCTAGATGTGATTAACTTAGGGCTATCTGGTGAGTTTTTAAGCATAAATAATACTGTATTGGTAATAATAGGCATTGATGTGTCTAAAAATGGAGTTTTTCATAATAACGTAAACAGATTAGATGGAAAATACAAGGTAGAAAAAGAGCATTACATAGAATTCACTAGAAAGTTACCAAGTATTTTGAATAATGCACAAATTATTTCAGAAACGAAAGAAAAAATAAAATCTGCTATTCGTTATCTACGTTTGGGTAATGAATCCACAGAAGTTGAACACAAATTTATCAACTATTGGATAGGATTAGAGTTCTTCTTTTCCAATTATGAAAGTGGTAGCACTATTGTTAGACTCAAAGAGCATTTTATCAACGCACATTCGTTGGCGTATGTCAAAAGAAATGTTTATAGTTTTCTTAGGAATTTTGAGGAGTTAAGTAATGAAGATAAAGCCTCTATTACACCCTACAATGCCTCAGATAAAGATTTTGCCTATTTGCAGTCAAGAGAATTTTACACTCAAATAGCTACTAAATTACTAGATAAATATCCCTTATTAGCTTATAAAGCTGATAAATTTAATAAACGCTTTTTTAAAGATGCAAAAGCTGATGCTAATGCTAAGGAATATTTGAAAGAGCATAAGAAAAATCTTGAAATTCATTTTACGAGGATTTATAGATTACGAAATGAAATCATACATGATGCAGCAACAAACACAAAAAATGAACAAATAGCTTCTAATTTGAGATATTATTTGACATTTATTTTGAATGATATTATAGATTTTTTAGCAAATAAACAATATGAGGCAAATGAAACTGTATCAATTGATGATTATTTTATACTTAACGAAATAACACTTGGAAATATAGAACAAAATAGCTCAAAACTTGATAATTTGCTTAATGTCAGTTGCAATATAGATTTTATTTCATAAATGCTAACTCCAACAGTCAAAAAATGAAACTCCTTCTCCAAACGCCAGAAAACGTCATTGACAGATTTTACTTCATCAAAAGAAGTCTTAGTTTGCCACAATTAATAGATTTTGAAAATGCACTAAAACGACTCCTTGCTCGTGTTAATTCTCAAGAATCTGAAGAAAATTATAAAAATATTTTTGCTGATTTTTTGAAAGAAAGTAGCTATAAAAACAAGCGTGAAATCAATGCAAAAGGTATTCATAACATTGATTTGGCTATTTTTAATGGCGAAAAATCTACAGACACAGTTGGTGTAATTATTGAAGCTAAAAAACCTAAAAATATAACTGAAATGATTACATTAGAAAAACCTAATGTAAGAGCCTTGCACGAGCTTTTGTTATATTTTTTTAGAGAAAGAGTAAACGCTAATAATCTGGAAATTAAAAACTTAGTGGCTACAAATACACTAGAATGCTTTATTTTTGATGCCAAAGATTTTGAAGAATTGTTCTACCAAAATACGCCACTACTTAAAGCATACAAAAGTTGGGACGCTGGCGACCTCTCTGGCGACAAAACTAAGTTTTTTTATGACCAAATAGCCAAACCTTTCTTTGAAAATAATAACATAGAATTACCTTGTGTATATGTGCGCCTGTCTGACCTTGCAACGCTCACATACGAGGAACTTGTACCTTATTACAAACTTTTTTCTGCGGAGCATCTTCTCAAAGAACATTATCACAACGACTCCAACACGCTTAATAAAGGCTTTTATAACGAACTATTGCATATTTTGGGACTTGAAGAGATTAGTGATGGAAACAAGCAAATCATTGTCAGAAAAGCCAAAAATAGGTACGAAGGTAGCTTAATGGAAAATGCTATACAAGTGCTTTTGACCAATAAAAAATATAAAAATGTAGCCCGTTTAGCTGATTTTGGAGATGATTTAATCACGCAAAATGAAAATATAGCCCTAGAACTTTGCATCACTTGGCTAAACCGTATTTTGTTTCTAAAACTTTTGGAAGGGCAACTGCTTAGATACCACAAAGAAGATACAAATTTTGCTTTTATGAATGCAAAAAGGATTAAATCTTTTCAGGATTTGAACGAACTTTTTTTTGATGTCCTTGCCATAAAGGTAGAAGATAGGGTTTCTAAGCATATTCTTAAAAATTATGCTTATATTCCGTATCTAAATAGTTCTTTGTTTGAAATAACGCAATTAGAGCAAGAAACCCTTTTGATTAGTAATTTGAAGGATAAACTGATGCTCCCAACTTCTATACCAACCATTCTAAAAGACCAAAATAACAAACCCTTAAGCAAAGAACTCAATATTTTGGAATACTTGTTTGGCTTTCTTGATGCCTATAATTTTGCGTCAGAAGATACAGGAATTATTCAGAAAGAAACAAAAGAAATTATTTCTGCTTCTGTTTTGGGGCTGATTTTTGAGAAAATAAATGGCTACAAAGATGGTTCTTTCTTTACGCCTGGTTTCGTTACGATGTATATGTGCAAACATACGCTACAACAAACAGTTATCCAAAAATTCAAAGAAAAAGAAAATGACAAAATAAACTCTTTTGAAAGCGTCAAGGCATATATTAGTGGCTTTTTTGAAAGTCAGGATATTTTGCGCTTTAACAAAATAATCAACCAAATCACTGTTTGCGACCCTGCGGTAGGCTCTGGGCATTTTTTGGTGTCGGTGCTTAATGAAATTATTGCCCTCAAATCTGAACTGAATATCTTGGCGGATAAAAATGGTTTGCGACTTCCCTGCAAAGTGGAAGTACAAAATGATGAACTGATTATTATGGATAAGCAAACCAAAAAAGTTTTTGAATATGATTATCAAGATGCGGATAGTCAGCTTATTCAAACAACTATCTTCTATGAAAAACAAAGAATTATAGAAAATTCTTTGTTTGGTGTGGATATCAACCCAAATTCTGTAAAAATTTGTAGGCTAAGACTTTGGATAGAACTACTAAAAAACAGTCCATTAAGCCCCCTAGCCTCCAAAGGGGGAACAGTGGAAGATACAAAAAGCCCCCTAACCCCCAAAGGGGGAACAGTACAAGATACAAATGTCTTTAAAGCCCCCTTTGGGGGTTTGGGGGCTAATGATGTTGTGATGGAAACTTTGCCAAACCTTGACATCAACATAAAGACTGGAGATTCTTTGCTTAGTCGTTTCAAAATTACAGGAAATAGCAGAATCTTGAAAAATCAGACTAAAAATCTTCAGATTATAGAAATTATCAGAAACTACAAAGAAGACGTTTTTCTTTATTTTAATAGCAAAAAACAAGAAGAAAAAACACAAATCAAACAACGAATAGAAATACACAAAAACCTTATTTCTGACCTTGCAGAGCCTCACGACGAAATTCTGGTGCGTATCAGAACTCTTAGAAATGAACTACAAGCAATGGGTGAAAGACCTAATTTTCATACACTTAATGGAATAGAACTTGAAAAATGGTACGACAGAAAAGATGCTATGGTCAAAGAACTCAAAGAAAAACAAGCTATTTGGGACGAAAAAAACCGCACCATTTACTTGAAAGCCTTTGAATGGAGATACGAATTCCCTGAAATATTAGACAATAATGGCAACTTTTTGGGCTTTGATATGGTCGTAGGAAATCCGCCCTATGGCATAGAACTAAGTGCCATACAACAAGAAACACTCAACAAAATGCACCAGTTTAATACTACAGAAACCGCCATTTTGTTTGTCAAAAATGGGTATAATCTTGCCAAACCTGATGGGTTTTTGTCTTATATTATTCCAAAAGCATATACCTATGCTTCTAATTATGAGAAAATAAGGAATTTTACCAAAAATGAACTACAACTTTTGGTAGATTGTGGCAAAGTCTGGACTGATGTGAAGATAGAAGTTTGTATCTTTCAACTCTCTAAAAATCAACCAAAAGACACTTACAACTCTCTCAAAATGGTAGAGAAATTACCTGTTTTTCTTTCTAAAATTGATAAAAATTTGATAGAAACTTTTGGCTTTTTTCCTAATGGCTTGCTACAACAAGAAATAGAAATAGGCATCAATGTACGTGAAAATTGCCAAAATTTGAATGATATTGCAGATAATATTCCTGGTGTGCCTAACCAAAAATATATTACTGATAAGTTTGAAAGTGGAAAAACTTACTTTGATATGATTGGAGGCGCAGAAATAAGCAGATATGTAATGAAAGGTATCAAAGGAAAAATTGAAGAAAAATACCTAACAGGAAGTGGTGCTTTTGTGGTTAAAAATTCTGTTTTAGCACAGAATATTATTGCACACATAAAGTATCCTACAGAACATATTAAGATTACGGCTTCTATTCCGTTGGATAAACATATTGGCGTTGTTAGTTTGGCAAACACCATTAACCAAATTATTATAAAAGAAGAGTTTGCAGCAGGAATTTCTAATAAATTTCTTTGGGCATTGCTTAATTCTACCTTTGTGAATTGGTATTGCTACAATTTTATTTATGCAAAAGCTGTTCGTACAATGCACTTTTATAATGCCGTTACGTCCCGCTTGCCAGTTCCGCAAAACATCACCCAAGAGATGCAAAAGCCTATTATTACATTGGTAGAGGAGATTTTGGCACTCAAAACAACAGATGTAAAAGCAGATACAAGTGTGCTAGATGCACAATTAGATGCGCTTGTGTATGCGTTGTATGGTTTGGGTGAGGAAGATATAAAAATAGTGGAAGGGAGAATGAAATAAGTCTTAAAAAAGCCATCAAAGTCTTAAAAAGACTTTGATGGCTTTTCTTGTTAATAAATCAATATTTATTTCCTATAAATAACTTCTTTTATAGCTGCAACGGTGCGTTTTACGTTTGGCAAAATCACATCTATAAGGGTTGGTGCATAAGGCAATGGCAAATCCATATTATTTACACGAATAACTGGCGCATCAAGGTAATCAAAGGCATTTCTTTGAATGTGGTAAGTAATTTCTGAGGAGATAGCAGCAAGAGGCCAAGCTTCTTCCAAAACTACCAAACGGTTTGTCTTTTTCACAGAATTAACCACAGTCAAATAATCAATAGGGCGCACAGAACGCAAATCAATCACTTCAACGCTGATATTATCTTTTGCAAGTTCGTCTGCGGCTTGATAAGCTACTTTCATCATTTTTCCAAAAGAAACCAAAGTAACATCTGTGCCTGCACGTTTGATGTCTGCCACACCAATTGGGATAAGGTATTCTTCTTCTGGTACATCTCCTTTGTCGCCATACATTGATTCTGATTCCATAAAAATAACAGTGTCATTATCTCTAATAGACGTTTTTAGCAAACCTTTCGCATCATACGGATTGGAAGGAACGACTACTTTAAGCCCTGGCGTATTGGCATACCAACTCTCAAAATTTTGAGAATGTTGAGAACTTAACATTCCTGCGCTACCCGTAGGACCTCTAAAAACCATTGGGCAAGAATACTGCCCACCAGACATAGACATCATTTTTGCAGCAGAATTTATCACTTGGTCAATAGCTACAAGGGAAAAATTGAAGGTCATAAACTCCACAATAGGGCGCAAACCATTCATAGCTGCACCCACAGAAATACCAGCAAAGCCAAGCTCCGCAATGGGGGTATCAATGATGCGTTTTGCACCAAATTCTGCTAACATTCCTTGACTGACTTTGTACGCCCCATCATATTCTGCTACTTCTTCTCCCATCAAAAAAACGCTTGCATCTCTGCGCATTTCTTCGTTCATAGCTTCTCTTAGGGCTTCTCTGAATTGGATTTGTCTCATTTTGAATTGTGAATTATGAATTTTGAATTGTAAATTATGTTAGAAATACGCTTAATTTGTAATTCTTAGTTCGTGACTGTCTATAATTTTTCATAAAAATAAGAAAAATGCTACAATTTCTCAAAATATTTATAATTTTTTTTTTTTTTTGTTTTATTATTATGCAGACCTATTGTAGAGACGTTGCTTGCAACGTCTAAGCATAGAAAGCTGTATTTGCAGCCAATTGAATAATGATATGTTTGTCGTTTAGACGTTGCAAACAACGTCTAAACAAATGTATCTGCGTAACACCAATCAATTCAATAAACAAAGCCCACCTAAAAATAATTAGGTGAGCTTTTATGTTATTATTGCAATAATAGCTAAAACTATGCTGCTAAACGGTTTACGTATTTAGCAAGTTTAGATTTATGGTTAGCTGCTTTGTTGGCGTGGATAATGTTCTTTTTAGCCAATTTGTCAAGCATTGCAGTTACTTTTCTTAGTAAGTCAGTAGCTTCCACTTTGTTGGTGCTATCTTTTACTTTTCTTTCAAAAGTACGTGTAGTTTTAAGGTAGAAGCGGTTTCTTAGTCTTTTAGCTTCGTTAGACCTAATTCTTTTTATTGCAGATTTATGATTTGCCATTGTTGTTGGTATTTATTATTTCTTAATTCTTAATATTTTTTATATAAAATCTCTTATGAATTTTCATATTGGAGTGCAAATATA
>JANYGM010000469.1 GCA_025362415.1 bacterium | reverse complement strand
CAGCTAAAGCAGACGGCAATGGAAATAAAAATACAGAAAAAAGATATTTCTGTTCACTTTTTTATCTTTGCCGTCTGCTTTAGCTGACGGTGCAGAAAACTCTAAGTGCTTGATGTTTGTTCTTTGCATTCATTCAAAAAGCGGGGGAAGTCTAGTATAACCTTCTAAACAGCCTACCACAAGGGTCGCACCCTACACTTTTTTTGCAACGAAACTTTTACAGCAACAAATAATACAATAAAAAAGCCTTTCCAAATTTTGGAAAGGCTTTTTAGTTTATATTTTTTATTCTATGATTATTTGATGTCTTTCTGTGTGTTCTCCTTCACTAAGTAATGTATTGGAAATAAGATACTAATTTCCAAAATAAACAAGCGTTTTTGGGCGTAACTTTCCAAAAGTTGGAAACTTTTGGAAAGTTTAGTAGGAAGTTATTTACAATTCATTACTAAGTAATACATTGCTTTGCTACCGTACACTGTTTTAAAAAGAATTGTGGTCTGTACCGTAATGCAATGAAGGTCTGACCATAATCCTTTTTAAAACGAACTTACTATTTGTTATTAGTGGTCAGACCTCCGTTCCACTACGGTACAGACCACTAATAACAAATAGTGTACGGTAGCAAAATACATTGCAAAGAACGCAAGGTTATTCCTGTTTTTTTGTATTTCTTTGCGTTCTTTGCACCTTCACTTTGCATCTTTGCTGTTAAAAATAACTTGTTTTAATTTTGTCACTCGTATTGCAAAATAGTAAAATAACAAACAACTATCTTCTTTTATCTAGAATAAATCTAAATAAATTATCTTGATTTAGATTTGGCGTGAAAGTTTTACCCATTTCCAACACAACAAAACGTGGTGATTACTTGCAAAAATTCTATAAAACTCTTATATTTGTATAATTTTATTAACCGCCATAATGACAGACGTACAAAATACTTATAAAAAACCTAGTATTTCCATAGAGGAAACCTTAGAAGAAATAAACCCTACTCTCACACCTCAAAAGCCCTCTTTTAAAAATATTTTTAAAGACCGCCGTTTTACGCTTGTGTGTGGTTTTGGCTTGCTTTTTTTCTCGTTTTATTTGCTTATTGCTTTTGTGTCTTATCTTTTTACAGGGAAGGCAGACCAAAGCCTTGTAGAGGCGTATAGCTCTACGGGAGTACGTGAGGCAGGTGAGGAGGTAGAAAACTGGTTGGGCATTTATGGGGCGGTGCTTTCTTACAAATTTATCTACAAATGGTTTGGTTTGGGGGCTTTTTTGCTTATTCCAATCCTGTTTGTATATGCAGTAAGGCTCATTTTGAAGATGGATTTGTTCCCTGTGAGGCGGTTTACGCAATTTGCGGCTTTTGCTATTTTTTGGTTGAGTATTTTGCTTGGTTATATTATTTCTTCTCTCAAAGAAGAAAGTTATTTTAGCTTGATTGGTGGCTCACTTGGCTACGAAATAGCGAGTTTTTTTAAGGCTTTGCTGGGTTTTGGCGCACTTTTGCTGATTATATTGCTTGCTATTATTTTTATTATTTATTTTTATAATATTACCTCTATTGATGCGCAAATCCTTAAAACTAAAGCACAAAAAGAAAAGGAAAATGAACAGAATATTAGGCGAGAAAAAGAGCAAGAAGCGGAAATTTTAGCTAAAATAAAGACAGAAAAAAAACTAAAACCTATTACTTCTATTCCTATCAAAAAAGCACAAATAACTGATAATGAAGAAAATAAAGACACCTTAGAACCTTATGAAATGCAAATCACCTCTAATAAGGACAAATTAAAAAATAATACTAATAATCAAGATAATGACCCTGTTTTTTTTGAAGATAATTCTGCCAAAAATAACCTTATTGATGGTATCACGCTCATAGATGTACGCACTCGTAGGGAGATTTTGCCAGAAAATGAAAATCTACACAATGAAATCATAGAAAAAATTGCAGAAACGCCTGTTTTAGAAGAAACAGAAGATAATCAAACAATTATTTCAAGGCTAGATTTGGAACAATTAGCAGAAATAAAAGACCCTTACAATACTACTAATGATGATTTTGATATAAATTCAGAAGAAACACTTTTAAATATTACTTCTAATATTGCTCCTATCATTCCTGTTGCTATCGTTCCTATGGCTATTTCAGAAGATACAAAAGAGAATGTAAAAGAAAGTATAAAAGAGAATATAAAAACATCAAAAGATATTCCTTTTGTTGTAGAAAAGCCTGTTATTGATAGCAATAATAATGATTTGGAGAATTTAGAAGAGATTTTTATAGAGGGAAATCTGGAAGGAATTGAAATAATAAGTTCTAAAAATAATAATGTAAATGATGATGATAGTGCTTATTTAGCGTCTCTTTCTCCCTACAATCCTCGTGAAGATTTGAGCAGATACCAATTTCCTACCCCAGAGCTTCTAAATGAAGTTTTTGAAGTAAAAATACAGGTCTCTGACGAAGAATTGCAGGCAAATAAAGACCGTATTGTGGACACTTTGGGAAATTATGGCATTGGTATTGACTCCATAAAAGCCACAATAGGACCAACTGTAACACTTTATGAGATTATTCCTATGGCAGGAGTGCGTATTTCCAAAATTAAAAACTTGGAAGATGATATTGCTCTTACGCTTGCTGCGCTTGGTATTCGTATTATTGCGCCTATACCAGGAAAAGGCACAATAGGTATTGAAGTTCCTAACAAAAAACGTGAAATGGTGCCAATGCGTGCGCTTTTAGCATCAGACAAATTCAAAAACTGTGAGTATGATTTGCCTATTGTTTTTGGAAAAACTGTTACGAATGATATTTTTATTGTTGATTTAGCAAAAATGCCACATTTGCTTGTTGCAGGTGCAACTGGACAAGGAAAATCTGTAGGGCTTAATGTTATTTTAGCCTCTTTGCTTTATAAAAAACACCCTGCAGAACTCAAATTTGTACTTATTGACCCAAAAAAAGTAGAACTAAATATTTTTGCAAAAATAGAAAGACACTTTTTGGCAAAACTTCCTGATGAAGAAGATGCCATTATTACAGACACTTCAAAAGTTATCAATACATTAAATTCTCTTTGTATTGAAATGGACACACGCTACGACCTTTTGAAAGCTGCAAACTGCCGTAATATCAAAGAATATAACCAAAAGTTCATTAGTAGAAAACTAAATCCTAAGAAAGGAAACCGCTTTTTGCCTTATATTGTGCTTGTTATTGATGAATTGGCGGATTTGATGGTTACGGCTGGGAAAGAGGTAGAACTTCCTATTTCACGTTTAGCGCAGTTAGCTCGTGCCATTGGTATTCATTTGATTGTAGCCACGCAACGCCCATCTGTAAATGTGGTTACAGGCTTGATTAAGGCTAATTTCCCTGCTAGACTTTCGTTTAGGGTAAGTTCCAAAATTGATTCTCGCACTATTCTTGATGCAGGAGGTGCAGAACAATTAGTAGGTATGGGTGATATGCTTTATTCTTCTGGAAATGACCTTACACGCCTGCAATGCGCCTTTTTGGATACGCCAGAAGTAGAGAATATTTGTGATTTTATTGGTGAGCAAAAGGGGTATTCTTCTGCTTATTTGTTGCCAGAAGTTGTAGGAGAAGCAGGCACAAACGCCACTAATAATGTAGATTTGTCTGATAAAGATGCCTTATTTGAAGATGCAGCACGTATTATTGTGATGCACCAACAAGGTAGTACCTCACTATTGCAACGCCGTTTAAAACTAGGTTACAACAGGGCTGGGCGTTTGATAGACCAATTAGAAAAAGCTGGAATTGTAGGGCAGTTTGAAGGTAGCAAGGCTCGTGAAGTCCTTGTAACAGACGAGATTGCACTAGAAAAATTGTTGAAAACTTTGTAAAAAGATTTTTTAACTATACATAGTTTTTGTTTGTTGTTTCCCACATTTCATGTGGGGAAACGCACAAGTAATGTATTAAATTTCATTTTTGATAAAATGTAACATTTTCAGTTTTAACTTCCAAAAATGCCTTTTCTCCACAAATAAGCGCATAATTTTCTTCTTCGTGTCCAGTTGGAAAATTGTAAGCTACAGGGAAATTATATTCTGCTACAATATCTCTAACTATCTCATATTCAGTCTTATCAAAAGGTGGGTCTTCTGGTTTTGATTTGGATATTTGACCAATAATCAGCCCAGAAAGATGCTCAAACATACCTGCACGCTTGTATTGATGCAACATTCTATCCAAATTATATAGATATTCTCCTACATCTTCCAAAAATAAAATTTTGTTTTGTGTATTTATTTGCGTTGGCGTGCCTATTTGTGTGGCAATAAGGCAAATATTTCCACCAACAAGCATAGCATTTGCAATGCCGTTTCTGTTGTATTGATGAGGTTTTAGGATAAGAAAACCACCCCCAGCCCCTCCTTCAAAGGAGGGGAGTTTTTCGTCCCCCTCCTTCAAAGGAGGGGTTAGGGGTGGTTTTTCGTCCCCCTCCTTCAAAGGAGGGGTTAGGGGTGGTTTTTCAAAATCTCCAAACAAACATTTTCGTAGTCTTTCCAAACTTTCTGATGTGTTTTTTGGGAACATTGCAGGCATAGGAGCGTGCAAAGACATTATTTCTAATGAAAGTAGTTTTGCAAGAAGTACGGTTACATCACTAAAACCTACCAGCCATTTTGGTTGTTGCAAAAATTTTGTAAAATCAAGTTTATCAACGTATTGCACACACCCATAACCGCCACGAGCGCACAAAATAGCTTTAATTTCTTTGTTGTCCAGCATTTCTTGTAAATCTTCTTGTCTTTGGTCTGGAGTACCAGAAAATTGATAATATTCTCCAAATAAATGCTTAGAAAGCACTATTTCAAGTCCCCAACTTTCTAATAACTCAATAGCAAAAGTAATTTCTTCTGCTCTGATACGCTTGGCAGGTGCTATAATGCCTATTTTGTCGCCTTTTTGTAAATAATTTGGTTTTTTCACTGATATATGATGTATGATATATGATATATGATATATGATGTATGATATGTGATATATGATGTATGATGTATGATATGGAATGCAATTAACGACAAAAAACACATCACACATCATATATCATACATCATATATCAAAAATAGGATTTTTAGATTATTTTTTTAGATTATTTTTAGATTTTTGTAGGAAATATCATTTTTTCTGTTTTAATTTGCATCAAGGAAAACGTAAAGAAAAGCCAATGGAAATAAAATTATACCAATTAACTAAACCCAATTTTTTTAACTTCTAAATTTATAAATAAATGTTAGAATACGCAAAAATTATCCTTGAAAAGGTAAGTTTTGACAAAGGATTATTTGAAAAGGAATTGAAAAAAGCAATAGACACATTAGAAAAAACGGAAGTAAAAACCTTGTGCGACTGGTGCTACCAGCAATTTTTTCAGTATCTCACCATCCTTAACAAATATTTCAGAAAATTACGTACTGCTTATTAAAACTATCTCTAACCTGTGCTTTGCGCAGGTTTTTAGTTTTTATAGCTCCCAAGCCTAAAGAGGGAACGAATACAGTAAAGTTTTGTGTTGTTAGGAAATACAAAATGACCAAAAAACTAATTTTTATTATTATTTGAATTTTGCAATGTTAGAAAATATAGGCATAAAAGCATTTTATAAAGAAATTTTTGGTGACAATGGTAGTCAGCTAGATTATTTTTTGGAGAATAATGACTCAAAAGATTTTGGGCATTTCAATGTGTTTGATACTAATAAATTTTATTTTAATGGTACAAAACGTTCCGAAATGACCTATAACCGCAGAATTTACTACAAAATCAGCCTAATCAAAGGCAAAAACCTTGTTGAATTTGCAGGGAAAACAGTTTTTATTGAAAAACAAGCAATCTTGTTCGCAACGCCCAAAATACCCTACCGCTACGTACCACAAGATACGCAACAAACGGGCTTTTTTTGTGTTTTTACAAAAGATTTTTTGTCCAAATCTAATACAGGGATACTTATTGATGTTTTGCCCATTTATCAACCTAACAGTGATTTTGTCTATCAACTTAATGATGAGCAATACCTTGAAATTGAAATGATTTTTAAAAAAATGGACAACGAACTTTCCTCAAATTATGCTTATAAGTATAATTTGCTAAGAAATTATGTTTTAGAACTTATACATATAGGGCAAAAATTAAGCCCAATAGAAAACCTCACAAATACCACAAACGCTTCTACAAGAATATCTATGCTTTTTATTGAATTACTAGAAAGGCAGTTTCCTATGGAAAATAACTCACAAGTGATGCAAATTAAAACGCCTATGGATTTTGCAAAAATCTTAGGCGTACATACCAATCACCTCAACAAAGTCCTAAAAGAAATAACAGGCAAAACCACTACCGAAATTATTAACCAAAGAATAACAGAAGAGGCTAAAATATTGCTCAAACAAACGCAGTGGAATGTTTCTGAAATAGCTTTTGCTTTAGGTTTTGAAGAAGTTGCTCATTTTTCTAATTTTTTTAAAAAATATGCAAGTCTTTCCCCTCTTAAATTTAGGAATTGATTGAATTTCACAAATACTAGATTGCTTTTTGCAAACAAGCATCTATCATAAAAACTACCTTTGTGATATTAATTTACAATCTAAAAAAGTCTAAAAAATCTAAGAAAATGGAAAATAAAATAGTGCTAATAACAGGCGGTAGTCGTGGTTTGGGCAAAGATATGGCAAATCAGCTATCACAAAAAGGTTTTAATATCATTCTTACCTATAATAGCAATGAAAGTGAAGCCGCAAAAGTAATTGAACAAGTGAAAGCTAATGGCAAAAAAGCCAAAGCACTCCAATTAGATGTGGCTAATTCAAAGAGTTTTGACACTTTTGTGCAAAATGTGCAAGATGCCCTAAAAAATGATTTTGATAATGGCAACCTTCACGCACTTGTCAATAATGCGGGTGTGGGTGCTTATACAAGCATTGCAGACACTTCTGAAGAGGTTTTTGATGCTATGGTGAATATTCATTTGAAAGCTCCGTATTTTCTTACACAAAAACTCTTCCCACTCATCAATGAGGGCGGAAGCATTGTCAATATTTCTTCTGGTCTGACAAGATTTACCTACCCAAATTATGCGCCCTATGCCATTATGAAGGCAAGTATTGAAAGTTTGACAAGATACCAAGCACAAGAATTTGGTAGTAGAAAAATAAGAGTGAATACTGTTGCACCTGGTGCTATTGCTACTGATTTTGGTGGTGGTGCAGTAAGAGATAATAAGGATTTGAATGATATGATTGCCAATATGACTGCGCTTGGAAGAGTGGGTTTGCCTGATGATATTGGTGGTGTTGTTGCTTTTTTGTGTAGTGATGATGCAAAATGGGTAAATGCACAACGTATTGAGGTAAGCGGAGGAGTACATATTTAGACAGATTAAATACTTGTTTTTTCATACAAAAACCTGTGCTTTGCGCAGGTTTTTAGTTTTTATACCAAATTGGGATATGTGCTTTTTTTTCGTAAATTTAAGCAAAAATAATTGTGAATTTTAAATTTTAAATTGTGAATGAATACAATTTAAAATTTCAACAGTTGTTTCTATTTTCAAAAACGACTGCTGAAATAACATTTTTAATACAAAATAATTGACTAAATGAAAGGTAGAAAAATTCAGAATTATATCATTGGTGACAAAATTGGAGAAGGCGGAATGGGAACGGTGCATTTTGCAACACACACGTTTCTCACAGAAAGAAAACTTGTTGTCAAAATTCTTAATAGCAATCTTACCACCAATCCACACATACAAGAGCGTTTTAAGAATGAAGCAGTGATTTTAGCACAACTTCAACACCCTAATATTGTGCGTTTGGTAGATTTTTTTATGGAAAATAATGAGTCTTTTATGATAATGGATTATGCAGAAGGAATACCATTAGATGAGATTATCAAAAAAAATGGCAAAATCCCTGAAGCCCAAGCAAAGGATTTATTAAGGCAAATTGCAGACGGAATTGCACACGCACATAGCAAAGGCATTGCGCACAGAGATATAAAACCTGCTAATTTTATTGTCAGTACGGATAATCAAGTGAAAATACTAGATTTTGGTATTGCTAAAATCTTGGCGGAAGAGTCCAGAAACCTCACCAAAACAGGTATGCGTATGGGTTCGTTGTACTTTATGAGTCCTGAGCAAGTACGTGGCGACAAAGATATTTCGCACCGTACCGACATTTACTCTTTGGGGCTTATGTACTACGTAATGCTCACAGGTGAATATCCGCTGGAAAACCTTACTTCTGAATACGTCATTTATGATACTATTGTCAATAAAGATTTTATTGATATGAATAAATTAGTAGGTATTTCTGATTTATCTAAAAATATTATTCAAAAATGCCTGCAACGTAATCCTCAAGACCGTTTTGCAACTGCCTTAGAAATCTCTAAACTAATTACAGAAAATGAACATATTACTGTGAGTAATAATTTGAGTAATAATTTATTTTCTGCTTCTATTCTACAAGAAGAAAACCGCCTTGTTGTACCAAAAAACGAACCCAATACCGTAAAAAGTGAGGTAGCAAAACATATTACTCCTAGTAATATGTTTGAAAATTCACTTAATAATACCACTAATAATATTTCAGCAGAAGAGCAACCAAAACCTTCTATTTTTGGTACAAAAATGTTGGTTGGCGTGCTTGTTTTGTTTGTGATATGCTTTGCCGTATATAGTAGTGGACTTTTTGACCATCTTCTCAACAAATACGCCAACAAAACAGATGAAACAAGCACAGAATCAGAACTTGCACGCAATTACCCTGATAAATATGTGATTGCAGCAGGGCTAAATTTGCGTTCCAATGCCTCAAAATCTGGGAATATTTTGCATACTATTTTGTATGGTGAAAAAGTGGGCGTTATTGAGCGTGTAGGAGAATGGTCAAAAGTGCTTTATAAAGGCACAGAAGGCTATGTTTTTAGCGCATATTTGGGTGAGGAAATGAAACCTTTGTACCAAATTCAGGCGCAAAAAACGTATTTTTATAGTGAGCCAAATGTCTATACACCAACTGGTTCGTTTTTGGTTGTTGGTGATTTTGTAGTGATAGAACGTAGTCAAGCAGGTTTTGCTTATGTAAATTTTAATGGAACAACAGGCTGGCTCGTGGAAAGTGATTTGATAAGAGTAAAGTGACAATAAATAAAATTAAATAACTTCATTCTAAATATTATGGAGGATAATACAAACTGGACACCTTTCCCAGATGATAATTTGTTGGAGATAACAGATAAAAATCTTATTAATGAATATGAAGCAAAAGGACTTGCTATTGCAGAGTTTTTTGTGCTTGAAATGGATATAGAAACCATGATTTCTACATCTTTGATTCTTCAAATTCATCAGATTGCTTTTGGAGAACTTTATGATTGGGCTGGAAAATGGCGCACAATTCAAGTAATGGTGGGACAAATTGAACCTCCTGCACCCAATCAAATATTGCAACAAATGTATCAATTTATTGATAACCTAAACTTTAAAATATCCATTGCGAAAACACAAGAAGAACACATTGAATGTTTGGTTTTTGCACATTATGAATTTATTAAAATTCACCCTTTTAACAACGGAAATGGTAGAACTGGTCGTATTTTAATGAACATTGTAGCAATGAAATATAATTATAAACCATTAAAATTATATTACAGAGATGGGGAAAGTAGAAAAAACTATATTCAGGCTATGAAAAAAGCAGATTTTGGAGATTATACGCATCTTATTAAGCTAATTACTGAAGAACTGAGTGCCTTCTAGTTCTTTTTCTGTCAATATTTTTTCTACTATTTCTGTTATTTTTTCCATTGGAACTTGTTGATTTTCCAAAGACATTGTAGCAAAAACATTCTCTATCAACATTTTTGATAAGAACGCTTTTTGTTGTAATGCAGGGAATTTTTCGTAAAATTTCATAGTTGTACTTTATTTTAGGTAAATTTACAAAAAATATTCAGTAAAAATGCTACAATAATGAAAAATATCCTTTTAATTTTTGGCTTCCTTTTTTTGCTATTTTAGTGTGAAATAGAAAAGCAAAAACCTCTTTTGGAGCAAATCAGTAAAAGATTTGATAAGAGTAAAGTGAAAAACAATAAAAATTCCTCATTTCATTCAGAAAGAGGGATTTTTTTATTGCTATTCTATGATTTTGAGCTTTTGGGCGCAATCTGTGAGTTTCATATCTCCACTACTAATAATGCTTAATTTGCCGTCTTCTGCCATTGAGGAAACCGTAAAAGTATAAATACCCATTTTAAGGCTATATTTGCACTCGTTGCCGTTGCTTGGAATTATCAGAAAGTTATTGGTGTTTTCTGTACCAGTAGCATTTTTGAGCAAAAACTCTACTTTGACACGGTTTTTTTGTTTGTTTTCAAAGCAAATTTCGGCACTCTCGCACTCTGAAACAGTAGTTTTGGCGCTATTAGAGGCTGTTTTATCTTTTTTGGAGGTTTTGAATATCTCCCAAATAAGTTTTGCCCCTTCTATACCTCTATCTACATCATTGCGCTCTTGCGCCTGCGCACAAAATCCCAAAACCATACACACGAATAGCAAAAAGAAGATTTTGCGAAGTTGCATAAGATTACAATTTTATTAAGGATATGATAATTTGAAAATAATCCATCATATCAGGTAGTATCCTGATAAGTTTATTAGTTTTTCTTTGAAATGGAGTGAAATATTATGGCAAGCCTTAAGAATTTCTTTTTATCAAAATTTGCTATTTTATTTGTAGTGAATCTTTTGTACAAATAAATCTATCTCGTTCAAAAAATAAAAATCTACCATAATTATCTTTCATATTTACTTTTCCTATTAAATCAGTTGTTAGTTTTTTTGTAGATTTATCTGAAAAGCCTGTTTTGTAATAAATGTGATTGGATATTAACAATGGATAAGTAGGTTTGTGGCTTGGTGCCTTAGCTTGTGGCAAAGCATCATAATAATCTAAAACAACAAATAGATTATATCCATTTGCATCACAATATCTCTGAGAGGCATTTAAAGTAATACATACGTTACTATGACAAAAGGGAGACCATTTGTATATGATTGATTTTTCTTTTGTTTTGAGTATTTCTTGAAGTTCTTTACCATTTATGGCATAAATGTTGCCGTCGTTTACACTTTTTTCAACAAGAGAAAGATATTTTTTACTTTCATTAAACTTAAAAAGATGTAAATTTTCAGGTGTAACTTTACTATAGCCAACTTGTAAGCCCCTAACATAGCAACCATTTAAACAAAATAAACAAAATAAACAAAATATAAATAATGATATTTTCATTTTTTTAAATATTTAATAGCAGGTAGATAGATTACGCTACCTACCTGCATAATTAGACTAAAGTTTTTGATACCAACTTTATAGCCACCCAAAGAGCCTAGGGAGCGGTCCAAAGGATATTCCCCTTTTTTGATGAGGTAAGTATTTCCATTTTCACCAACAGACGTTAAATCTTTGTCAACTATCAGAAACTGTATATTCTCATCATTAGGAATAGCATCAATTAGGATTTTTGCGTACATTTGCCCGCTTGCATCTGTATAAACAGATGCGGAATGACGCTCAGAAGATACGCCCCAACTAAAGTTACACAATCCCCAACTTTCACAGTTACGACTGGCTCTACCCCATTCATCCCAAGATATTGTTACAGTGTATCTTTCTGTTGGTTGAGTCAATTGTGTTGAACTCTTTGTTTGTGCTTGAGCTGTTTCTGGTGTGAATGCCCCAAAACTAAGCAAAATTATTGCCATTGCAAATACTTTTTTCATTTTTTTAGATTTTTTTGTTGAATGATAAATTTTAGTGTAGATAGTTGCGCAACTCTCTGGCACAAAAGTAGTAGGTCAAAAAGGATATTCCTATTCATTTTATGCATATTTTTGCATAATCCAGAAATATTTACGCATAATTTGAATATATTAAAAATAATTCTTAAATTTGTGCTTATGAAAAGCCAACAAATTAAATTATATACCTATTATCCAAATTATTTATGTTACAAGACGGAGCAAAAATCTACGCAATGCGTAAAAAGAAAAAAGGTCTCACACAAACTGAAATGGCACACCATTTAGAAATCACCCAGTCTACCTATTGTAGAATAGAAAAGGAAAGTATAGACGTTGATTTGGAAACAATCCAAAAAATTGCTGAAAAACTAGAAACAGAGCCAAAAAAGATTATCAACGAAAAAGAAATACAAGAATTACAAAGAGTTTTTAACCAAAACATTGAAAATAACTTTGGTAGTGCTCAAAGTGGTGTTTTTGGCTCTGAAAGCAACACACAAGTTGTTGAGGCTGTTCAAGATTTACGTAAAATGTTTGAAAACTTTACAAGGGGCAGTTTTTGTATGGTTAGAAAAACTACCAAAATAAATAAATCCTAAAAATCTCTTTCTAAACCATTTAGAAAGAGATTTTTTATTGAATTAAACCCAAAAAATATACTTGTTCAATGTTTATCAACTAAAAAGGCAACAGTTTAGTAGCTGCTGTTACACAGATATATTTGTAGAGACGTTGCTTGCAACGTCTTAGCGTAGAAAATTGTATTTAATTCCATTCAAAAATAATGCTTTATTTGTTGTTTTTCAGACGTTGCAAGCAACGTCTCTACAACAAATACATATAACTACCCAAACTGTTACCTAAAAAATAATTATAAAATTTCTCACAAAAGAAAGTATAATCCATATTTGCGTATAAATTTTGTATTAGACTACTTATTTTGAATATATTTTTAACTTTTATTTGAGAAATACTTTTATTTGTCATAAAATAAGTATTTCTTTGTGCATAGTTCTTTGAAGAACAAGATGATTAGTTACTGATATCTTCGTTCAAACTGTTTGGTTCTGAATAAAATCCTTTTCATGTGGTAAAACCAGCAATTGCTGGTAAGGTATGTCGTTTTCTCTATTTTACGAGCAAAAGACTTTGTCTAGCATCAATAAATAGTAATCTAAATAGTGATAATGTTGCTATTTAAAAGAAACTCTAAAGAATAACTTGTAAATAGTTATTGGATAGAGTAGGGGGCTGGTTGCACCCTTATAAACTTGCTATATAAAATCATAGCGTTTCGCTAAAAAAGTCTAGAACTTTTATATGAAATTATACAGTCTTTTATAGAATTACGACCTAATCTAATTTTGATTAGTATATTGCACCACTTTTATTTTATACCTAAAAAGACACCCGCATTTTTTCGTCTAAAACCTAACTAAAACTCTAAATAAGCCACTTTTACTAAACCACTTTTCTAAGTCAAAACAACCAAAAAATTATGAGTGAGGAAATACTAGAAGCCCTAACCAAACTGTTTGCCCTGACCACAATGCAAGAAGGTGGTACATCAGAAACAGAAAAAGAATTTGTTTTAAATTACTTCAAAACACAACTTACCGTAGATGCCATTCCTACTTATATCCTTAAATATGAAGAAGCAGCAGCAGAATTTGGTGCAAAAAAAGAACGCAGAAACAAAGAAAAAGAAGAGGTAGCAGTTGCAGAGCTTGATGAAGAAGAAAAAATACCTACAGAAGAAGAGCTAGATAGGGCTTTTCAGAAATTTTCTGTGAAAGTTTTGGGGCAATGCCGTAAAATCAACCAGACACTTACACAAAACCAAAAAATATTGGTTTTGGTCAAAATAACAGAACTTTTAGCCATAGATGGACGTGCTACCAGCACGCCAAGACGTGTAGAAGTAGTAAAACTTATTGCAGAATCTCTACAAATCACCAAACCTCAATTTGAACTTATCTACCAGTTTATCACCAAACAGCCAAATGAATTGCTGACTTTGCAAGATATTTTGACTATTGGAAGTGATTATGTACCTAGTTTAGCAGAGATAAAACGCATTCAAGTTCCTAAGCAAGAAGGAACGCTTATATTTGCCTACATTATTGAGGCAAATATGTACTTTGTACGCTATACGGGTGGTGAAAACATCAAACTAAATGACTTTCGTATGCAACGAAATGCCATTTATTCTTATGCTGATGGTAGTATTATTCGTACACAACAAGGAAAGTCGTTTTATTATAGTGATGTTACAAGCAATTTTTTGAGTAGCAAAGACAAGCAAAAACTGTCTTTCAATGCTATGAACATTGAATTTAAGTTTCCAAATGGTGCTTTGGGCTTGCGTAATGTGAGTGTGGCGGAAGGTGCAGGAAAGCTCATAGGCATTATGGGCGCATCTGGTGCAGGTAAAACCACTTTACTCAATGTGCTTGCAGGGCTAGAAGCTCCTTCTAGTGGCTCTGTACTTATCAATGGTTTGGATATTCATAAGCAAAAAGAACTCGTACAAGGTGTTGTGGGCTATGTGGCGCAAGATGATTTGCTTATTGAAGAACTTTCTGTTTATCAAAATCTTTATTATAACACAAAACTTTGCTTTAAAGCACTCACAGAGATACAATTAGAGGAACGTGTTTTGAGAACTTTATCAGATTTGGGGCTTGACCATATCAAACATCTCAAAGTAGGAAACCCCTTAGAAAAAACTATTTCTGGTGGGCAAAGAAAACGCCTAAATATTGCCTTAGAACTTATCAGAGAGCCTATTGTATTATTTTTAGATGAGCCAACTTCTGGACTTTCTTCAAGAGATTCTGAAAATGTACTAGATTTACTAAAAGAACTTTCTTTGCGTGGAAAGCTGATTTTTGTGGTTATTCACCAGCCTTCATCAGAGATATTTAAAATGTTTGATAAGCTAATTATCTTAGATACAGGTGGTTATCAGGCATATTACGGAAATCCTGTTGATGCTGTTATTTATTTCAAAACGCAAAGTAAGCAAGTAAAAGCAGAAGAAGGGCAATGTGGTACTTGTGGTAGCGTAAACCCTGAACAAATTTTTGATATTATTGAGGCGAAAGTTATCAATGAAGCAGGGAAATTTACCAAAGAACGCAAAACAAAACCCCCACAATGGAATGATAAATATTTTGAGAATTTCACTATTGAGCCTGCGCCACAAGAAAATGAAGCACCGCCAAAAGCCTTAGATTTGCCTAGCAAACCTAAGCAAACACTTATTTTTACGGTACGTGATTTTCTTTCAAAAGTTGCCAACAAACAATACGTAATGATAAATTTGCTGGAAGCACCACTTTTAGCAGGGCTTTTAGCGTTTATTATCCGTTTTGCTAATAACCCCGCATCAACAGATTATACCTATCGTTTCAATGAAAACGTGCCTGCTTATATCCTTATTTCTGTGCTTGTGGCACTTTTTATGGGACTTACAGTGAGTGCAGAAGAGATTATCAAAGATAGGAAAATTCAGAAACGAGAAACTTTTTTGAATTTGAATAGAAATAGTTATTTGTTTTCAAAACTAATTATTTTATTTACGCTTTCTGCAGTACAAACCATTACTTTTGTGGTGGTAGGTAATCTTTTACTTGGTATTCAATGGATGAATACAATGTATTGGCTGGTGCTTTTCTCTGTTTCTTGTTTTGCAAATATGTTGGGGTTGAATATTTCTTCTACATTTAGCTCTGTGGTTACTATTTATATCACTATTCCGCTTTTGCTTATTCCACAAATGATTTTAAGTGGTATTATCTTTAATTTTAATAACCTTAATAGCTTTATTGGGGATAAAGGACAAGTACCTTTTGTAGCTGATTTTATGGTGACGAGATGGGGATTTGAGGCTATTGCAGTAGAACAATTTAAGAGTAATATTTATCAAAAACCTTATTTTGACTTTGAATTAGAAGAAAGTATGTCTAATTATAGACGTTCTTATTGGGTTGATGAAATGAAAAATACGCTTGGACGTGCCAATGGTTTGCGTGCTAGTAAGAAAGAAACAGATAAAATGCAAATGGCTATAGAAATTGATTTGCTTTCAAGAGAAATAGCTCGTGAGCGCAATACAGATGCTTTGCGTGCAGGCAATGTACCTCGTCCTGCACTTACGAAATACGAAAAGTTGCCAGAAATGCTTACTCCTGCTAAATTCAATGAAAAAGTAAGTGAGCAAACAGACGAATATTTGGAAGAAGTGCGCAAATATTACCGCAAACGCTTTAATACGGCACGAAATTCTAAGCAAAACTTAATGGAAGAGCGTGATAAAGGGGGAGAAGATGCCAAAAGAAAAGATGACCATTTTAACGAAAGTCTTTCAGATTTGGTACGAAATGCCAACTTAAAAGGAAAAATAATCTATTACAAACAGCAACTTTTGCAACAAATAGACCCAATTTTCCACGACCCAAGTGATGTTTCTAATCCTTTGGACTATCGTACCCACTTTTTAGCACCCAAAAAACAGTTTTTAGGCGGTTTCTTTGGAACTTATTATTTTAATATTTGTGTGATTTGGATGATGTCAATATTTTTATATATCACACTTTATTTTGATGCTTTACGCAAACTATTTAGTTTTTTAGGAAATTTGAAAGAAAAATTTTCTAAGAAATTGAAAAAATAAAAAGTTATTAAATCAACTAAAAAAAGCCTTTCCAAAATGATTTTGAAAGGCTTTTTTAGTTTGGAATAAACCATAGTAGAAATGCCTAAACGTACATTTTACTATTAAAAGTAAACTTCTGACAATATGGGAAAGCACTTCTGCCCTACTTTTGCCAAGTCTAAGTTATGCGTAGTTTTTATTTAATAGGATAATTTAAACGTTCATTTTCTATTGTTTGTAAACATTTTTCCATTGTTTCTATTACAAATTGTCTATCAACAACAACGGAAAATAATTTCCCTATTCTATCTGTCGGACAAGGCTCTCTCCAACCTTCCCACAAAAATTTTATTTTCCCATTTAGTTCAGTCATTGTAATAAGGAATGCGTCTGTTGTTTCGTCTATTGAAATATAGCAATTACTCCATACTCTATTGTCTAAAACGGGCAAATGTACGAATTCTAATTCGTAGTCATCTTCACATTGGTTTGCTTTCCAAATTAACTCAAATAATTCTCTATCAGTTCTACCATTAAATTCTGGATGACAAATTGAGTTAAAATTATTTTTTATTTGCTCTTTCAAAAAATTAAATGAATATGTCCAAGCGTTTAGGTAGCAAAGCTCTTCTTTATCCCCAATAATTTGTCCACCCAAAACTAAGTGGCAATATGCAAAAAAATACTTTTTACGTTTGCCTGTATATCCTGATATATACCTTATTGCAAAAGTGTCTTCATTCCCAAAATATATTTCGTTTTCTGTATTCATAAAATAGCCCCTAACTTGTTAATATACGTAACTGCGTACATTCATTACAAACATAATAAAAGTAACTTCATTATCCAAATAAAATGTAATTTATTTAAAATCAGCGTAAAAACTCCTTTATTAGCAATAAAAAGCCTTTTAAAAGTGATTTTGAAAGGCTTTTTTTATTGTTATTTCTTATTTCCCTTCTATGATTTTTTGCTCCTCTGCCGTAATTTCGTACAAATCATACACAAGTGCATCTATTTTGCGCTCATTTTCTAGGCTATCCAAACCAGCTGCTTTTTGGGAGATAATGGCATCTACCAACGCAATAATAGCTTTTTCTTGTGTTTCTGTTGGTGTAGGAATTGGTATTTGTTCCAAAAACACTTTTTTATACCTGATTTTGCCCACTAATTCTCCTCCCATATAAAAAGATTTGAAGAAAAAAGTGACAGGTTTTGAATTTAAAAGTGCTGTGAGGTACTTCAAATTCTTTCCAGATATAAAAAATACAGTTGCTTCTGGATAATAACCCTTTTCATCATAATAAAATTGTGGCTCACTCGTAATTTCTGAAAAAATTATTTTAGGCTTCACAAATTCATCAATATAAGCACAATTACGCAAGTTTGTCCAATCTTCTCCTTGGTCTTCTCTTGCTTTTAATTGTACTTCAAATTTTTTCAAATGTGTTTCAATAGTAGGATAATCCGTTTTTACAATAACCCTATTTACCCTAAATTTATTGCCTTTTGTGGCTTCCAACCTTTTTACGGTTTTCCATTTTTTGGTTTTAGATGATTTGTATTTGAACAAATCATTAGGCAATTTCACAATATTTTTCTGCGTTTCTTTAACCAAATCCATATAACCATTATAGGTGTTAATAATGTAATATTTAGCAAAATTGCAATAATATTTCCTTGTATCTCTACCTCTCAAAATGGGTTTTATTATTTCAATATTTTTGCTATCAGCCTTAATTAAAGCATCTTTTTCACTCTCGTTAATAATAAAAGCCTCATTAAAGCCTGTCAAAAGACCTCTATAAATTGAAATATCCCAATTTCTTAATTTTTTGTGTGTTTCATTTGCTTCAATTTTCTCCTGCAAACTAATTTGAAAAGGAGAAATAAGATTCCAAATACCTGCATCAGCTTGATTATTGAGTGTTTTATATGTTTCAACATACTCACCCAAAACTTTTACATATTCAAAAAATTTACCATCTTCAAACCTTACTGCCTCCATTTGATTTTGATTAGGCTCTTTCCTTGACATAATGATATTTGTATGCACAATAGCTCTATCAAATAGCAAATTTTGCCCAAAATCAACCAATAACAAAGGATTTGTTTCTGTTATGATATAATTTCTCATTGATGCGCCATAACTAGCTCTCAACCACTTATTAGAAGTAATCAATATTTCGTACCCTTTTGGTTTTAAAATCCATTGTCCCAACTCATAAAATAAAGCATAAATATCACCAGAAGATGCCCAAGTCATATATTTATGTGACATTGGTCTTAGTGCGTCTGCATTACTTACAGAAAAATAAGGCGGATTTCCTACCACCAAATCAAAACCTATAAAATCTCCGTCATCATTTAGCACCTCTGGAAACTCAAAACGCCACTCAAAAGCGTTTGTATAAATTGCCATTTTATTGTCATAAACGGCTTTTAAAGCATTGCTTTCTTCCAAAAGTTTGCTTGTGAGTTCGTATTCCAAAAAAGCACTATTAGCAGACACAAACCATTCATTTTCTTTGTCTTTCCACGCTCTAAAATCTTTATCTTTTGGATTAAACATTTTAGAGAAATTATTTTTATATTCTTTTATCTTCTTGATAATGATGTTTTTAGCATTTCTATCCTTCACAGATTTATACAATTCTACCTGAATTTTATAATCAGGTATCATTTTTTTGATGTATTGCCTTGCTGCAGGTGCAAAATCATTCATTTTGTCATCAAGATTAAACTTGCTAATCAGACTATTTCCTGTCTTAATGTTGATGTCAATATTTGGGAAAGTTTGCAAATTAGCCCCCAAACCCCCAAAGGGGGCTTTAAATACATTTGTATCTTGTATTGTTCCCCCTTGCGCTACGCTAGGGGCTAGGGGGCTGATATAATACATATTTTTCAGCAATTCTATCCACAAACGCAAACGGCAAATAAGCACAGATTTTGCGTTAATGTCCACTCCAAAAAGACAATTTTCTATGATAATTTGCTTTTCGTTAAATAACAACTCTTGAATTTCTTGTTTTTCATCATCTCTATAGTCATAAACAAAATTTTTATCATTTTGGTTATTTCTAATAACCAATTCATCATTTTCAGTAGAAATACGGTGTTCTCTTAATCTTAGTCCTTTTTTATCAATCAAAATTCTTAATTCGTGCTTAATCACAATAATTTCATTGAGTGCAGACACGAGAAAATGCCCAGAACCTACCGCAGGGTCGCATATTCTTAATTTATTGAAAGTTTTGTTGGCTTCTTCTTTGGTGATGTCATCTATTCTATTTTGCAAATGATTGAAATTCTTACAATTCCAATGATATTGGTCATTAAATTTCTGAATAACCGCCTTGCGTATGCCCTCGCGACACATATACATTGTGATAAACGAGGGCGTAAAAACAGAGCCATCTTTATAACCGTTGAGTTTCTCAAAAATCAGCCCCAAAACTGCAGAATTGATGATTGTTTTATCATTTTCCTGAATAACTACGTCAGCATCACTCGCAAAATCAAAAGCATCTAAAAACTCAAAAAGATATTGGAGTGTGCTTTTTTGACCTACAATACGTTTGCCATTGTCATCTTTCAAAACAGTTGCATTGAAGATAGGCATTGTCAAATTACGTTCTAAAAGGCTTATTTGCAATACGTTCTCTAATTCCGTTTTGTCAAATAGTGAGCTGTTTAGGTAGGGAATATTAGCAAATTTCCCTGCAATATCTTGTTCTCTATCTGCCACAGGAACCGCCAATATCTCAAAAAATAGTGTGTCAAGCATTGAAAAATTCTCAATTTTTGAGCTATTTAAAAACTTTTGTTGTGGGTCTTTTTGGTGATATTTTAGCAGTTGCCCTTCTAAAAGTTTTAAGAATAAAATGCGGTTGAGCCACGTAATACAGAGTTCTAGCGCAAAACTAAACAGTTGCTCTTCACGAGTTTCTCCAAATTCTTTTTTATTGGGATATTGTTCGTAAGACGAATTTCTATCAAGCGAGTTAATGATACGCTCTAGTAATGAGCCTTTATTTCTATCATTTTCATTGGCAATTCTGGTAATAATTTTCTTACTTGTGCCAGTTTCTTCAAGTCCCAAAATATGCAAAAGTTCGTTATAAAATGCCGTATTGAGTGTGTTGGCATCATTTTGGAAAGAAAGTTTTAGCAAATGTTCAGGTGTAAACATCTTGTACGTGTCCACAAGTAGCATTTCTTGTTCTCTTTCCAGAGGCAAATCACTATTTACAACATCTTTGAGTTTTCGTATATCAAAATACGTACATTCAAGCGTTTTGTCTTCCAAAAATGGCTTTGCAATTTCCTTATAAAACCAGTCAGTTGTGTTTAAACCTAGTTTTCCTTCTGTCCAATTTTTATAATCTTCTTTGAGTTTTTTATCTTCAAAGAAAAATCTTTCAAAATCTGCCGCATCAAAAACATACCATTCATAAATATTAGTAATGATTAAGTGCTTGATTTCCTTGTTATTATGGATAAATCTTTCTTTCAAATAATAATGTAAAAGTTCTTGTAATGCTTTTGCGTTGGGGTTTGTAGCAGAAATCATTTCTGTTTTGTTGCTTGTCCTTTTGACCTCAATAATCACTCCAACGCTAGATTTAGCGGTTTTGTCGTTATGAATAACCAAATCTTGCCTGCCTTTTGTGTTTACTTCGTGTAAATCTTTGTAATAAGTATTTTTGAGAAATTCTATGACAATATTTTTCTGATTTTCTTCTGATTCTGTGTTATTGATGCCTTCAAGCAATTTAGAAAGATTATTTTTAAAAGTAGTTGCTTGTGTCAAACCAAGATTAGCCCTGCGGTAAGAGGAGTTAAGCGTTTGTACGGGTTGTTTTAGTTCTAATTGCATTGATTTGAGGGATTTGGCATTACAAGAATATTATGCACAAATATAAGTTATTTAGTCCGTAATATTTTTGAGGTGAAGAAGAAATATTTTTTACAAGTCAGCAAGATTTGTAAAACTTCTGCGTTTAATTCAAAAGAAATTTTGCTATTCATAAAATTTTATTTAATTTTCCTACAAATAAATAAAACCTTACAAATATGAGCAAATATAATCTTTGTGCCAACGGACATTATTACGAAAATACTCTCCAAAAATGCCCTTATTGCCCTGATGCAGGGCAAACAGACTTCAATAAAACGCAAATCATTCAGAATATCCCCAATAATGATGACAAAACGCAACTTATTGAAAATCAAAACATCAACCCAAACGTAAAGCAAGACTTTAATAAAACAGCTATTTTTTCTGGAAATATTGAACAAAATCAGCAAAATATTACACCAAATAATAGCAATACAACTGGTAGAAAACTCGTTGGTTGGTTGGTTTCTTTTACTATTGATGCACTTGGCGTAGATTTCAAGTTGCGTGAAGGTAGAAATATTGTTGGTTCTGATGCTGGTTGTGATATTGTGGTGCAAGATGGGCAAATCTCTGGCAAACATCTGACTATTTTGTACCGTATGGGTGAGTTCAAATTTAAAGACGAACTTTCTACAAATGGTACATTTATCAATGAAGTTTTTACAGAAGATGGCAATCTGCAAGATGGCGACAATATTCGTATTGGAAATACCATTTTTAAACTTAGAAGTGCAAACTAAGCCCCCTAACCCCAAAGGGAGAATTTTTAAAAAATAAACAAATAATACTTTTATGAAACAAATATTATCAATACTAATCATAGCTATTTGCTTGATTAGTAGCAAAATAAGTTTTGCACAAAATGTGGATACAGACTCAAAAAATTATCCCAACATCAAACTAAAAGTACAATCTGACAAAAAACTTACGTCAGAAAATACCAAAGTTTTACAAGCAAACAAGGAAGTTGCTATCCAAATAACCAATATAAATGCTAGTGCAAATAGTGGCGGAACTTCTGGTGGAAATGCAGAAAAACAACCTTCAAAAGCTAAAAAAGCAGTTTTTTTGTTAATAGAAACTTCTGGAATGACTGAAATGAAAGTTGTCAATAATTTTAAAAATGGGTTGGCTGATTTTATCAAAAATGCCCCTGACAATGTCGTTTTTAATGCTGCCTCTTTTTGGAAAACTGATGCTGATAGCAAAATTTTGAATACAATGAGTGCAGAATTTACGTCAAATAAAAACTCTTTGATAGAAGAAATCAATAGACGTGTGAAAGCTGTAAGCGACAAAAACTATGTTTCTGATGTGAATAAAGCTATTTATGAGGCTATTGAATACCTTAACAAAAATTCTGATGCTACAGAAAAACAACTTATTGTGCTTACTGTGGGAATGAATAACAGTAATTCTACGTTTAAAATTGAGGATTGTATAGAAAAAGCTAATAAAGCGGATATGCAAGTATTTTCTGTTGTGCATAAAACTTGGAACGCATATAGCGCAGATAATTTTCAGAAACTTGCCGACAAAACCAACGCAGAAACAAGTATTGTTAATTCTGCTGACGAAATTGCCAATATTTTGGGAGAATATGTAGGGAAAAACACAACAAATAATGACAATAATACTAATAATTCTGACAAAAATAGTAGTGGAAATTATGAAATAAGTTTCGTTATTCCTGATACAACAACAAAAAATAGTGATTTGCGTTCTAATGATTTGGTATTGAGCATTGATGGCAAAACGCAACCACTTGCCATTACAAAACCTGCTAATGTTACTGGAAACACAGAAAATAATAGTAGTGATGCAAATGCTGACAAGCCAAAAAATGATAATACTTTGTATTTTATTATTGGTGGCGTAGTGCTTTTAGCTGGACTTGGATTTTTCTTTTATCAGAAAACCCAAAAAGAAAAAATAGCACAAGATGCTAAAAATCAAGAAGATATAAATCTTCAAAAACAACAAATGGAGCAACAAAAACAAAAATTAGAACAAGAAAATCAACGAATACAACAAGAGT
>JANYGM010000395.1 GCA_025362415.1 bacterium | reverse complement strand
ACTTGGAGGGAATAGAGGCACTATTTCAATGAGAATTCGTAATGTTTTGATTGTGTTTTTGGTAAGTGGTTTTTGGCACGGCGCAAATTGGACATTTATTGCGTGGGGAATGCTCCACGCTATTTATATTTTGCCTTCTATTTGGTTTGCTACCAATAGAAATAACCTTGATATTGTAGCGCAGGGCAAGTATTTTCCTACAATAAAAGAGTTTTTGAGTATGATTTTTACGTTTATGTTGGTTTGTTTTGCGTGGATATTTTTCAGAGCAGAAAGCCTCACACACGCAGGAAACTACATTAGCCATATTTTTGTAGCTGATTTTTTTAATATGTCATTTTTTACTAACAATTCTAATAAAATACTATTTTCTGTTATTATAGGCATATTTTTTATGGTAGAATGGTTGGGAAGAGAAAAAAAACACCCATTAGAAAATCTCAACTTAAAAATAGCTTTTTTGCCTGTTAGGTGGGTGAGCTATATGATTTTAGTGGCATTCGTTTTTTATTTTACGGGTGAAAAACAACAATTTATTTACTTTCAATTTTAAAAAATACTGCAAATGAAAAAATTTATCATCAAAAGTATTATCTTTTTAACTATAATCATAGGTTGGATAACTTATACAGGTACGTTTCTTCCACCAGTTGCTGTGCCTAATTCAGATGATTATATGGCAATTTTGATAGACAAACACCGCATTGC
This sequence comes from bacterium, assembly GCA_025362415.1. Lineage (GTDB taxonomy): Bacteria > Bacteroidota > Bacteroidia > Cytophagales > Thermonemataceae > JANYGM01. The sequence continues at coordinate 11,370 of JANYGM010000395.1, read as the reverse complement.
GGATAGTATTACAACGCCAAAAATAATTTTGGTGGGAGGTTCTAATCTTGCGTTTGGGATAGATAGCAAAATGTTGCGTGACCAATTAGGTGTTCCTACAGCTAATATGGGACTTCACGCAGGTTTGGGTATAGATTTTATGCTCAAGGAAGCTAAAAGTGTGGCTAAAAAAAATGATGTGATTTTTTTATCTATTGAGTATTTCCTTTTTGCTAAAGGAGATTACAAACTGCAAAAACATACAAGTAGGATTTTTCCAAAAGCAACAGAATTTTATACAAAAAATACGTTTTTAGATACACAAGATTACTTAAATGATTGTCAAGGTATTTATAAAAAAGTGATAGATAAGCAGATAAATAGCTTCACCACTACACTAGCTTATCTATTTCCCCAAGAAAAAAAGCTAACTAATAATTTACCTCTTGCAGTTGTAAAACCTATTGTACAAGTATCTAAAGTGAATATTTATTCTCGTCAAGCAACTAATAAAGAGGCAGATATAGTAGCACATTTAGAAGAATATCCCCGTGAAAGCCTTGCTAGTGATGGCATCTGGACATACCAATATTGGGAAGGCATAAAAGTTATCAATAATTTTGCTGAATATGCAAAAGAAAATGGTATAGAAGTTTATTTTTTATTCCCTAATTATCCTTACAAAGAGTTTTCAGAAAATAAAAATGCTGTTATGTTATTAGAAAAAGATATGAGAAACAACCTCAATATTGAGATTTTGAATACTCCTACACAGTTTGTTTATCCAAATGCTTATTTTTTTGATACGCATTATCACCTCAATAAAATAGGACGTGAAAAACGTACACAAGATATGATAAATATCATTAAGAAAAATGAAAAAATAATGCTTTTATTGGAAAAAATGAAAAAAATAAATTAAAAAATTACACAAAATAAAAAATTTTTATTTTGTGTAATGCGAGCAATCAAAACTTACAATATCAAAAATTCTACACGTCTGTTGCTTTGTCTTCCTTCTTCTGTGGTATTTTTTTCAATAGGTTTAGCAGCTCCAAAACCTTTAAAAGAAAGCCTACCAGCATCAATTCCATTGTTTGAAAGGTATTCTAAGACGGATTTTGCCCTGTTAGTGGACAGATTTTCGTTGTCTGCAGGCAAACCTACGTTATCTGTATGTCCCAAAATTTGTATATTGAGTTTTTGGTGCGTTTTGAGAAGCAATATAAGCCTATCAAGTTCTGCTTTTGACTCCTCTCGCAAATGAAATTTACCAAAATCAAAAAACAAATTGTTCAGCCTTATTGTCTGCCCAACCTCAATAGGCGACAAATATAAATCTCTTCTAATCTCTTTATATTCAGTTAGTTTACTCAAATCAATGTTTTGACTAACAGGATAATACTCTTCTTTTTTACCCAAAAAACCATACAAAATACCTGCTGGCAAAACTATTTTATAGCTTCCATCTGTGGCATTAGAACTAGCAGTACCCAAATTTTTGCCTACATTGGTAGTTGCTTTTAGATTGCTATAAGCAATATTTACTCCCAAAGGCTTTTTAGTTTTGCTATCATATACATTCCCATAAACCAGCACAACAGGTTTTGGACGTGCAGACTTAGGCAAGGCAATTCTAATAATATCTGAAGAATTATTTATTCCATCTTTTGAAGAACTCATATAGGCATACTCTCCTGACGCAGGAATGGTATAATAAGCGTCCCAAGCATCTGTATTGATAGCATTTCCAAGATTTTCTGGCTCGCTCCAATTTGTCCAAGTGTCATCTAAACGCTTAGTAACAAAAACATCGTGGCTACCAAAACCTGGCAAACCATCAGTAGAATAATATAATGTTACGCCATCAGCTGCCAAAAACGGAGAAACTTCTTTGCCATACGTAGAAACAGTTGCACCAAGATTTTTTGGTTCTGACCATTTATTAGTATTTTCATCAAGAAAACTTACATACAAATCCTTAGAGCCGTGAGTTTCATCACGCTCTACTGCCATTATTAGCACTTTTTTATCAGAAGATAAACAAAATTCATTGAAAGAATTTCTATTATAAAAATTCTCAATATTTACTTTTGTAGGCATTTCCCATTCACCTGCCTTATTTTTGTTAGTAATAGAAATTCCACCACCAGAAAGCGTGCCATCAGCATTATAAATATTGCCCAAAAGTGCCGTATTATTATCTGGCGTGATAGAAATCATAAAATTGTGTCCATCATTATTGAGTGGCTTTCCTATTTTAGTTGCTTGCCCCCAAGTATTATCTTTCTGACGTTGCGAAAACCAAATATCATCTTGTTCTTCTTGTGCATTATCATCTTTTTTGTAGCTATCATAGGTAAAATAGATAGTTTTTCCATCAGGAGAAATCAGAGGGCATTTTTCGTCAAATTTATTATTGACACCTGCGCCAAGTTTTTCTTTTTTGAGTGTTGCGGGCATTCCTGCAAGCAATTTTATAGGAGATTTATCTTGTTTGAAGACCATATTATCAAAAGTGGCAATCATTTTGTCGCAGATAGTAAAGCCAAAGTCAGTAATATTTTTAACTTCATTTCCAGCACATTTATAAACATTTACGTCATTGATAAAAAGCGTCAAATCATCATTTTCCCTATGGATTTTTAGCGTATTTTGTGCAGTTTCTTTTTTGATATTGGAGTTTCCTGTCCAATCTTTGAGTGTTGTCCATTTTCCTGCTTGCAGGTGTCCAATCCAGTATTTACCAGTAGGTGCAATAAGAAAGAAAAACCTTCTTTTATCACCTGTAAGTTCCATTCCAAATCCTTCTACGCCTTCTCCTTCCACAAAAGCAGTAGTTAGTTCAAACGTGAAATCTTTTTCAGGGTGAATGTATTGTTTTTTTGTGCTAGAGAGTACTTTATTATCCATTAAGGCTTTAATAACAAATTTGCCATCTTTGATTTCTTTTGTAGCGAATTCTGTTGTTCCCAACGACCATTCGCCTTTATTATCTGAAAAATCATCAGAAAATAAAATATCATTTTGGGCATTTGCACAAAGATGTGCGAGAAAAAAGGAGAATAAAAGTATTTTTTTCATTAATATAATTGTTTTTGTTGGTTTGTTTAGTTTAAAAATTAGCTTTATTTTGAATGATTTAGCAATATATGTGCCGTTTTTGCTTACATTTTTTTGAATATTACAAAGCAACTAAAAAATTTGGATAAAAAAAATATAGCATTTGCCGTATTTTTCTAATTTGTCATTCGTAATTGAATTAAAATGTTTGTACCTTCATTTAGCTTGCTTTTAAGCGAAATTTGCCAATGATGCAGGCGTACAATAGTTTTCACGTAGCTAAGCCCCAACCCAAAACCTTTGACATTGTGCAAATTACCTGTCGGAACTCTATAAAAAGTATCAAAAATATGCTTTTGATGCTCCTTTGCAATGCCAATGCCGTTATCCTCAATAGAAAAAAAGATAATTTTGTCTTTTGTATTTGTTTTGATAGTAATTTTAGGTGTTTTATTGATGTATTTTGTGGCATTATCAAGCATTGTATTGATAATATTTCCTAAATGTACTTTATCAGCAAAAACTGCTATGTTTTGTGCATTTAAGTCTAAAATAATATCAAATTGCTCTTGCCAATTTTTGAGAAAATCTACCAAAAAATCATCTAAAATGATATTTTCTTTTTGCAGTTGTATTTCCTCTTTTTCTATTCTTGCTAACTGCAATACACGTTCTACTTGGTTTTTGAGGCGGTTATTTTCTTCTGCAATGATAGTTACGTACTTCAAATGGCGTTCTGGTTGGCTTTTGTATTTGGTGCTACTTCCTTATTATCTAGGATTTACAAAAAGACCATTTTTAGCACAGTTAAATTTTCCCTCCACCGTGATAGTATCAATGCTATTTTTGCTAACAGTTCTCAATCTTACTCTAAAATTACCTACCAAACTATCTGCATCATTTTTAATAACCGTTAGATTTTCATTAGTATTATTAGCATCTAATGAATGAGAGCGGGAAGGCGGGTTAATATCATCACCATTAGCTACAAAATGTTTAGTAGATTCTTGATAAAAATCATCCTTATCTATTGGATTGTAAACAGTATTTGGCACTTTTGTATTCATCAAAAAACGAAGAGAAAACCATCTACTAATTGGAGTAGAGGTTACACTACTCAATAAATTACCATTAATTGATATCATTGAAGGTGAATTACCTGCATTAAGCCATTCAACTTGAAAATATGTCGTCTTATAAGCAGAAAAAAGAATATTAGCTGCATCATTTTTATTGATGACACGAACAGACATTATTCCTTGTGTTTCCGTGAACCTTGGTTTTATTGTTGGTTTGCTTTCACAGGAAAATAAAGCCATAGAAAGTGCTAAAATAAAGCACAAAAACAATGTATTTTTCATAGAATTTAGTTTTTTTGAGTGGAGATTAGGGTAAAGAATTAGTAGAATTTTTGCCAGAAGACGTTGGAAAGATTCATAGTTTGATTATGGGACGGAACGTACATATACATCTGGTCTGCTGTGAGATTAAACCTCCAATATTCTGCTTCAGCACGCATATCACTAGTATCATATGAATGCAATAGGATTTCTCTTTGATAGTTAATATTAGTCAAATTATTATTTATACTATTGATGTTTTTGCTTGTTCCTGATGACGTTGTAGGTGACAACGGGTCAGCAGGATATTCCACATAACTTTGTAAATTAATAATTCCAACATTCCTGTAATCACCCGCATCTTCCCAAGAACCAGATGTCCACCATCTTTTATACCAATATACAAGTTTTTGCTTTACATAGATAATTGTAGTTTGTTTATTGCCATAATCATTACGTATTGCGCTTACTTCAAAAACTTGTTTAAATGTGTGTCCAATACTGTTGTATTGATACTGATATTTTGCATCTGCCCAAGAACCACTTCTTTCTGTACCATTACTTTCATTAAAATTAACAACTTTTAGATTACCCTTTTTCATTTCGCCTAATAACTTAGCATCAAACCAGCCTTCTACCTTTAGGCTTGCTTCTTTTTCTTCTGGAATAAGATGCACGTTTCCTTCTTCAAGATAAATGATAGTATTGCCTATTTGATATTCTCGTTTGTTGTTGATGAGTGTAGTAAGGAAAGTAGGAAGATTAGGCTGGTTAGTGTCATAATACAAAACTTGGGGATATTGTTGATTGGATTTTTCCTTGTTTTTGTTTATGTCTTTACCTTCCGTAGGTGCAAGAAGTATATTGTGTTTTCTCCAAGAAGTGTAGCCACTAAATTGATTTTCAAACGTTTCAGCTTGAATACTAAAAAGGCTTTTCATAGCCTTATCAAATGTTGCCTCATCTTTAAAAACCAAACGTCCATTACGAAAAGTGATATTTTCGTTGCTGTTTTGCGTGATGATAGTGGGCGTTTCTTTCTTTACTTCCGTTTCTTTGGGAAGAAGTTCGTTGTTGGGTTTCTTACAAGTTGCAACCATTACCATAACACACAATATTAGGTAGTTAAGGATTGGATTGGATTGGATTGGACATAAAATTTTGGTTTGATATTGGAAAGTATTGTAGTGCAAAGGTAATTCATTTTTATATAAAAACAAATATTTTTAAAATTATTATTTAGTGTTTAAAGTGCCTAAAACCTGTAAAAACCATAGAAATCTCATTATTATCACAAAAAGCAATAGAATCTTTGTCTTTAATAGAGCCACCAGGCTGAATAACCGCCACAATACCTGCGTTATGAGCAATTTCTACACAATCAGGAAAAGGAAAAAACGCATCAGAAGCCATTACCGCCCCTTTCAAATCCATTCCAAAAGCTAAAGCCTTTTCTATTGCGTGTTTGAGCGCATCTATACGTGAGGTTTGCCCCACGCCACTTGCAAGCATTTGAGAACTATTTGCCAAAATAATAGCATTTGATTTGCTATGTTTTACGAGCTTATTTGCCAATAAAAGGGCTTTTATTTGTTCTTGTGAAGGTTTTTTGTTGGTTACGAAGCTCAAATCTTTTTCAGTTTCATTTTTAATATCTTTTTCTTGCGAAATAACTCCATTTAAAAGTGTTCTAAAAGTCGTTTTGGGCTGAATATTTTGCTGATTTTCTTTTTGATGTAAGATAATTCTATTTTTCTTGTTTTGGAGAAGAATTAAAGCATTTTCGTCAAAATTTGGAGCTATCAATATCTCAAAAAACAAACTATCCATTGCTTGTGCGGTTTCTAAATCAATTTTTTGATTAGCTATCAAAACGCCCCCAAAGGCAGAAATAGTGTCAGCCGCAAAAGCTAGTTTATAGGCTTGGTGTAGGGTAGGAGCGGTAGCGCAACCACAAGCATTATTATGTTTCAGAATAGCCACAGTAGGTATTTTTACATCAAAATCAGCCATTAAATCAATGGCTGCATCAACGTCCAACAAATTATTATAGCTTAATTCTTTGCCCGAAAGTTGCGTAAAAATCCCCTCTAAATTTCCAGAAAAGCTGGCTTTTTGGTGCGGATTTTCTCCATAACGCAATGTTTTATTACTGATTTCTGCAAAATATTCAAAGATTTTTTTGTCGTAATTTGCCGTTAGCTCAAAAGTTGCTAAGGCAAAATTTCTGCGTTGGGAGAGTGTAGAAGTGTTTTTTTGCAAAATCTCCTCTAACATTTGGTATTGATTTTTAGAAGAAATCACCACTACATCATTAAAATTTTTGGCAGCAGCACGAAGCATAGCTACACCACCAATATCAATTTTCTCAATAATTTCCTCCTCTGACGCATTTGTTGCGACTGCATCAGCAAAAGGATATAAATCTATCATCACCAAATCAAAGGTAGGTATTTGATAATGAGCAAGTTCTGTTGTGTCTTGCTCATTTTCTGAACGTGCCAAAACGCCGCCAAAAACCTTTGGGTGAAGGGTTTTGACACGTCCAGAAAGTATTTCAGGGAAACCTGTCAAATCTTCTATTTTGGTACATTTTATGCCCAAATTGATGATGTATTGATAAGTGCCACCAGTTGAATAAATTTCTACTTTATTTTTATCTAAAAGTCTAATTATTTCTTGTGTACCATTTTTATTAAAAACAGAAATAATTGCTTTTTTTATTGTTTTTTCGTTCATTTTCGTTTTATATTTGTTTTTTGTATTCATTCATAATTCACAATTCATAATTCACAATTTTTTATGTGTTGTAAAATATTTTTTTCAGTTTCAGAAAGTTGTATATTTCGTCTTTGCATTACTTTTTGCGCTACGTCTAAGGCTTTTTGAAAGTCAAAAGTAACAAAATTTGCGCCCTCACTCCACGCAAAAGAAGGAATAAATTTGCTAGGAAAACCGCCCCCAAACACGTTGGCACTCACCCCAACGACAGTTCCTGTATTAAACATTGTATTGATACCTGCTTTTGAGTGGTCGCCCATTGTTAAGCCACAAAATATTTTATTAGTATCAATGTAAGTTTTTTGCTCATAGTTCCATATTTTGACAGTAGAATAGTTGTTTTTGAGGTTAGAAGTATTGGTATCTGCCCCCAAATTGCACCATTGCCCCACAACAGAATTACCCAAAAATCCCTCGTGTCCCTTGTTAGAATAGCCCCAAATCACAGAATTAGAGATTTCGCCACCTACTTTGCAGTAAGGTCCAATAGTAGTATCACCTTTCATTTTGCTTCCTATACTCACGACTGCACCCTCACAAAGCGCAAAATTCCCTTGAATAACACTCATTTCTTGCACTTGTGCGTTTCCACCAATATAAATAAAACCTTTTTCAGCGTTCAAAACGCAGGCTTTGAGGTCTGCACCTTTTTCTATAAAAACATTTTCAGGATTATAAACAATGGTATGTGGGTCTAAAATAGGCTGACTTTTTCTATTTCTAGTGATAATAGCAAAATCTAGGGCTATTTCTGCACCATTATTACCAAAAATATCGTGAGAATAGCGTATATGTGTAGGCGTAATCTCTGTATTTTGGACAATTTCAAGGGAATTATCAAAACCTGTATTAGATGTACTATTTTTATTTAAAATACTATTTTCTGTAATATCACCAAAACTAAGATTTTCACTGCTACAATAGGCAATAATGGTGTCTTTATTTTTTAGATAATGACCTTCTTTTAAACTTAAAATCAAACGTAAAAGCTCTTTATTTGGACAAAAAGCCGCATTTATATAAATCTTCTCTTCCGTACTTGCAGGTAAGGTCGGATATTTTATTTGTAAATAATCATCAGTTAAATAATGAATTTGCGTATCTAAGGAAATATCTAAATATTTGCTCCATTTCTCTGCAATGGTCAAAATCCCTACACGCAAATCCCCCAAAGGGCGTGTAAGGGTAAGTGGAAACAAATTTGTACGACTTTTTGGGGTGTCAAATAAAACTAAGTGCATTGGAAAAGAGTAGGTAGTTTTTAGTATTGATGTTTATTTAGATAACGATATTATTAGTTTGTATTCAGTCCCAGTGGGACAATATATTTATAGTAATATGATTATGGTTTTATCTGTATTCAGCTCCAGCGGAGCGAAATATTTATAAAGCAGCCTTGCTGATGTTGCTCCGCTGGAGCTGAATACATTTTTTATTCAATTTTCTATAAATATTTTGCCCCGCTGGGGCTAGACACAAATTATCAATATCACTGTCTAGGTACGCCCTTACATTTTAGAAAGTTTATATTGAGATTTACTTCAAAAACTCACTCACACGAGCCAACACACGCTCTATTCCGCTTATGTCTGTGCCGCCTGCAGTTGCATAAAATGGTTGTCCACCACCTCCACCTTTGATTTCTTTGGCAAGTTCTTTGACAATATTTCCTGCGTGAAGATTGTTTGCTTTTGCAAATTCTTCTGAAATCATCAACGAAATAAGTGGCTTTCCAGCTATTGTAGCTACATTTAGCAAAAATAAACTGCGCTTTTCATTTTCTATTTGATGCTTCATTTCAAAGGCAATTTGTTTCATTTGGTCTGCTGTTTCCACATCAACCACAGATGACACAAAACTCACCTCAAAACCATTGATAGTCATTTGTTGTACTTTGGAAAACAAAGTTTGCTTTTCAGCTTGTGTTTGAATGATTTGGTATTTTTCTATTTGCTTTTGTAGTTGGTGTTTCTCTTCCAAAAGGCTTTCTAGTGCTTTTTTGACATCTTTTGGGTTTTTGAGAAGTTCTTTAACTTGCTCATTTTGAGAGATTTGAGAATTTACAAAATTTTCAGCAGTTTGTGCCGTAATTGCCTCAATACGTCTCACGCCAGACGAAACAGAACCTTCAGAAATAATCTTAAAAAAACCAATATTTCCTGTGCTTTTTACGTGAGTTCCACCGCAGAGTTCACGAGAAAAATCAGCATCAAAAGTAATGACACGCACAAAATCACCATATTTTTCTCCAAAAAGTGCCGTAGCTTTTAGCTCATCCACTGCTTTTTGAATGGGTACTTTACGGCGTTCGTCTAGCAAAATGTTTTCTCTAATCTTTTGATTTACAATGTTTTCCACTTTTGTTATTTCCTCGTCAGAAACTTTTGAAAAATGCGTAAAATCAAATCTAAGCATCTCATCATTTACGAGTGAGCCTTTTTGCGCAATATGACTGCCCAAAACCTGCTTTAAAGCTGCTTGCAAAAGATGCGTTGCAGAGTGATTATTTTGAGAAGACTGACGTTTTTTAGCGTTTACATTTGCCACAACACTAAAACCATTGTCAGTATTCTCCAAATGCGCTTTTTTATAGTTTTCAATGAAATCCATAAATTGCTTATCTTCAGAAAAATGTACAATCAAATCATTTTCTTTTTTGGTATCAGAAAAATAAAGTTGGTAGTTTTTATCTTGATATTGAAAGCTAATAGTCCCAGTATCACCAACTTGTCCGCCACTTTCTGCATAAAAAGGTGTTTTGTCTAACACAATTTGATAGAAAGTTTTGTTTTTCTCTTTTACGGTACGATAACGCAAAATTTTGGCATTAGACGTAAGTACATCATAACCAACAAATTCTATAGCTTCTGAACTCTCTTCAATGATTTGCCAATCATCTTTTTCTTGTGTTTGTTGGTTGCGTGAGCGGTCTTTTTGAATTTTCATTTCTGCATCAAAACCCACTTTATCAAAAGAAAAACCATTTTCACGACCAATAAGACCTGTTAAATCTTCTGGAAAACCAAAAGTATCATACAACTCAAAGGCAATTTTCCCGTCAATAACTTTACTAGCGTTTCCGCTGGTATTTTCTTGAGAAAGATAGTTATCCAAGCGTTTTAAGCCATTTTCAAGCGTTTTCAAAAATGATTTTTCTTCCTCGTGAATGACATTTGTAATAAATTCTTGTTGGTTGATTATTTCAGGGAAAACATCTTTAAACTGATTTGCCAAAAGTGCTACAATCTGACACAAAAAAGGCTCTGTAAAGCCCAAATACGTATATCCATAACGGACAGCCCTACGCAAAATACGTCTAATTACATAACCTGCGCCATTGCTTGCAGGAAGTTGTCCGTCTGCAATAGTGAAAGTAATAGCCCTAATATGGTCAGCAACCACACGCAAAGCAATATCTGTTTTTTCATTTTCAGCGTATTTTACGCCTGCTTTTGTGGCTACAAATTGGATAATAGGCTGAAAAACATCAGAATCATAATTAGAATTTTTGCTCTCAATAGCCCTGCAAAGGCGTTCAAAGCCCATTCCAGTATCAATATGTTTGTTTGGAAGGGCAATGAGTGAGCCGTTTGCTCTGCGCTCAAATTGCATAAAAACCAAATTCCAAATTTCAATGACTTGAGCATCATCATTATTAACCAAATCTCTACCACCTTTTTTAGCTATTTCTTCATCAGAACGCAAATCAATATGTATTTCGGAACAAGAACCGCAAGGACCAGTTGCGCCCATTTCCCAAAAATTATCTTTTTTTGAGCCATAAATAATCTTCTCTTTTGGCACAAATTCTAACCAAATAGCCTCTGCTTCCGTATCTAATGGCATATTATCTTTTTCATCTCCTCCAAAAACAGATACATAAAGCCTATCTTTTGGTAATTTATAAACCTCTGTAAGTAGCTCCCACGCCCACGAGATAGCCTCACGCTTAAAATAATCTCCAAAAGACCAATTTCCAAGCATTTCAAAAAGTGTGTGATGATAGGTGTCGTGTCCTACATCTTCCAAATCATTGTGCTTTCCAGTAACTCTAAGGCATTTTTGCGTGTCTGCAATACGTGTAGAAGTGGGCGTACCATTACCTAAGAAATAATCTTTAAACGGTGCCATTCCAGAGTTTACGAACATCAAAGTTGGGTCGTTTTTGAGTACAAGAGGTGCAGAAGGCACAATAAGATGCTGTTTG
>JANYGM010000379.1 GCA_025362415.1 bacterium | reverse complement strand
AATCAAAACAATACTTATAAACATTTTCTTTGATATATGATGTATGATATATGATGTGTGATGTATTTTACTACAAAAAACCTTTCTATTTTGATATAGAAAGGTTTTTTTGTATAATTGAACTGTATTTAATTCACAATTCCTAATTCACAATTCCTAATTATTTTGCTAAAACTTGTTTGATTTTTTCTGCTGCATCTTTCAAAACTACTGCTGAAACAACTTTTAAGCCGCTTTCATCAATTATTTTTGCGCCTTCTGCTGCATTTGTGCCTTGCAAACGCACAATAATAGGAATATTGATGTCACCAATCTTCTTGTAAGCCTCTACAACACCGTTTGCAACTCTGTCGCAACGTACAATTCCACCAAAAATATTGATAAGAATAGCTTTTACATTTGGGTCTTTCAAAATAATTCTAAAACCTGCTTCCACAGTTTGAGCATTTGCTCCACCTCCTACATCTAAGAAATTAGCAGGCTCACCACCTGAAAGTTTGATAATATCCATTGTTGCCATAGCAAGACCTGCGCCATTCACCATACAACCCACATTTCCATCAAGTTTGACGTAATTTAGCTCATTCTGACTAGCTTCTACTTCCAATGGGTCTTCTTCTGTGATGTCACGCAAAGCAGCCAAATCTGGGTGTCTGAAAAGCGCATTATCATCAATATTTACCTTGCCATCAACTGCCAAAATTTTGTTATCAGATGTTTTCAAAACAGGGTTAATTTCAAACATAGACGCATCTGTGTCCAAATAAGCCATATAAAGTGACTTAATGAAAGTAACCATTTCTTTAAAAGCATTGCCTTCAAGTCCAAGCGCAAAAGCCAATTTTCTTGCCTGAAAATCTCTAAGCCCCACACGAGTATCAATAAATTCTTTGATAATCTTCTCTGGGTGATGTTCTGCTACTTCTTCAATGTCCATACCGCCTTCTGTGCTGGCAATAATGACATTTTGTCCACTTGCTCTATCAAGCAAAATAGACATATAAAATTCTTTTATGTCTGACTCACCAGGATAGTAAACGTCTTGTGCTATCAAAACTTTGTTTACTTTTTTGCCTTCTGCACCTGTTTGAGGCGTGATAAGTTGCATTCCTATGATATTTTTGGAGATTTCTCTCACTTCATCATAATTTTTAGCAAGTTTTACGCCACCACCTTTACCTCGCCCTCCAGCGTGGATTTGGGCTTTGATAACAAACCAAGTGCTACCTGTGAGTGCATTAACTTGACGTGCTGCGGCTACGGCTGCTTCAGGCGTGTCTGCGACAATGCCTTCTTGCGTTCTTACACCGTATTTTTTCAGAATGTCTTTTGCCTGATATTCGTGTATGTTCATATATGATAATTAGATAAAATGATGCAGCAATTTAATAGAAATATTTAGATAAATTTAGAATAATTTTCTTTATTTTGATTTATTTTTGATTTGGTGCGTAATTTACCTAAATAATTGCTAATTTTTACTGCTACTTAGTTTGTATACTGTGAACGGCTTGGATTTCGGAAAATGTATTAAAGTCCAGCGGACTGGCATATTTATAGAAAAATAGGTCAAAAAATGTATTCAGCTCCAGCGGAGCGACATCTTTATAAATATGTCGCTCCGCTGGAGCTTTAATAGAGTTTTTATTACTTGATAATCAAATGTTTAGCACAAATAAATATCAAAACCACCCCCAGCCCCTCCTTAGGAAGGAGGGGAGCAAGATTCCCATTCTTCCTAAGGAGGGGTTTTGTTTTCCGAAATTCTTCCCGTTCAAAGTATAACATCAGTCATCAATATTTTGTATTCATTCACAACTCAAAATTAAACTATTCTTTTGCTATTTACTTTGATTTGAGAGCCTTCTGCCAAAAAAACAGAAGTTGGTTTTACGTCTTGCAAAAACTTAAAATCTTCTCCATAAATCTGCGCAAAATCAACATCAATAAAATATTCTTTTACTTTGTAAATATCCCATTTTGGGTGTTCTACGCCATATTCTGATGTTTTTTTGTCATTAAATTTGGTGTATCCAAAGTAGTGTTCTGTGATAAATTCTTCTTCACTTTCTTCTTTTATTTTGGTAAGTGTTGGGTCTGCAATTACTTTTAGAGAATGCCATTTGTCTTTTTTCCAACTGTATTCTACTGATAATGAATCTTTTGTAGTTTCCCAAACGTGTTTCATAGGCATAGTTTCGTAATGTTCTCTGTAAAGTGTATTTGCCACAAGTGAAAGCATTACTTTGGGTACAATTTCTTTGATAAAAACCACGCCACGCCTCCATTCGTCACCTTCTTTATAGCGTACATAAAAGCGCAAATTTACTTCTTCAAAGTTGATATGAAAAGGTATTTTCATTCCTAACATCTTAGTATTGAGGAACATAAAGCCCACTAAACTTACATAACAATTCCCATTCCAATAATCAATTTCTGTATTATTGGGGAGATATTTTTGTAAAATTTTTGCATCAATGGCATAGTTTGCCATTAAGAGTTTGCGCCATTCAGCGTCTAAAAATGTTGTTGCCATCTTTTGATGTGTGATGTGTGATGTGTGATGTGTGATGTGTGATGTGTGATGTGTGATGTGTGATGTGTGATGTGTGATGTGTGATGTGTGATGTATGATGTATTTTTTGACGACAAACA